>NZ_KE384601.1:19933-50910 GCF_000426905.1 Dolichospermum circinale AWQC131C | reverse complement strand
AGGTTGGCGTTAAAAATTGTCGTTATGACAAGGGAACAGGGAACAGGGAACAGGGAACAGGGAGGTTTTGGGCAACTTTACTTTTCTTTACTTATGTCGGTTTTTTTCCGCTCACCTACTTAAAAACATTAATGATCCAGTCAAACATCACCTCCTTACCTCTTACCTCTGTGTTCTCTGTGCCTCTGTGGTTAGATTTATCTGTCAGTTACAGCACAAAACCAAAATACAGAAAATTTGAAGAAACCTATGATAGATATTGGACCCAATTACTAACATAAAAAAATTAATGATCAAATCAAACATCACCTCCTTACCTCTTACCTCTGTGTTCTCTGTGCCTCTGTGGTTAGATTTATCCGTCAGTTAAAACACAAAACCCAACTACAGAAAAATGGCAATTTTAAATATTAAATATTAAATATATAACCCTATCCAAAATCACCAAACCCTAATACTCAAATGGAATCTACTAACAACCTGAAAAAAACAGACAAATTACAAACAGCCTGGAAAAATTGGCTACCTCCCTTGACATTACTAGCACCATCTGGTATTTGGTTATTAATATTATTACTTTTGCCAACATTAATCATTTTTGAGTTAAGCTTAGTCCCAGATATTCGTCCTGGTGATTTAGTAAATCCCAGTGGTTTTAGTAATTATATTCACATTTTTGCACCGATTTATTTAAAGGTAATATTCAACTCACTTTTTTTTGCCTTTGGTACTACTATTATCACCTTAGTTTTAGGTTTTCCCGTTGCTTATTGGATTGCTGTAATAGTACCACATCGCTGGCAGAATTTGTTAGTATTAGCTTTCGTATTACCTTTATGGACTTCTTCTTTATTACGTTCTTACGCATGGATTACTATTTTGCGTCCTAGCGGATTATTAAATAGTTTGTTAACCAGTATTGGTTTACCAATTTTAGATATTCTCAACAGTAATGTAGCCGTATTAATTGGTATGAGTTACAGCCTATTACCCTACATGGTATTAATTTTGTATGCTTCCTTAGAAAAATTAGATAAAAGACTATTAGAAGCTGCTGCTGATTTAGGTGCAAATTCCATCCAAACTTTTTTAAAAGTGACTGTACCTCAAGTTTTACCCGGTATTGCGGCTGGTTCATTGCTAGTTTTTATTACTGCATTAGGGGATTTTATTGACCCCGAATTATTAGGAGGTGCTTCCAGCATGACAGCGGCCAGATTAGTTTATAATCAGTTTCTTGGTGCTACTCAAAATTGGGGTTTTGGTTCAGCTTTAAGTATGACATTGATTTTGATTGTGAGTATATCAATTTCCCTTGTCATTAAATTTGGTGAAGCAACACCTAAAAAATAAAAGCAATTACAATTAAACTATTAAGTAGGTTGGCGTTAAAAATTGTCGTTATGACAAGGGAACAGGGAACAGGTTTTGGGCAACTTTACTTTTCGTTACTTATGTCGGTTTTTTTCCCTAGATACAGATGAAGATATAGGTGAAGTGAAATTCACACTTTTATTTACCAACACCGGAATTATGATCTTGATTATAACTAGTTACAGCCTGACGGAGATTACCCAAATGTGCAGCTAGTAGTTCCTTACTGGCTTCCTGATCTAAACCCGTCCAGTGCATTAATAAGGACAACTTCACCCATTTACCGCTACGTTCCAGTAAAAAACCCGCCGCTTCTCGACTTAAGCCCGTCAAGTCTTGTAGAATCCGTAAAGCGCGATCGCGTAACTTTTGATTAGTCACAGCGACATCAACCATGCGATTACCATAGACCTTACCGAGTTTGACCATTACCCCAGTGGAGAGAGTATTTAAGGCCAATTTTGTTACAGTTCCCGCTTTCAAACGAGTAGAACCAGCCAAAATTTCTGGACCTGTTAACAAACGAATATCAATATCGGCCTCAATAGTGACTTGTTCAGCGGGGACACAAGCTATAAAAATAGTTTTAGCTCCGCGTTGACGAGCAGCATTAATAGCACCGTGAACAAAAGGTGTTGTTCCTCCCGCAGTAATACCGACAACCACATCTAGTTGGGTAATTTGTCGTTGAGAAATCGCACTTTCCCCATCTTCAGATCGATCTTCTAAATCCTCAGAACTGCGAACCAATGCACCAGCGCCACCAGCAATAATTCCCTGTACCAACTCGGCCGGAGTGCAGAAAGTAGGTGGACATTCAGCAGCATCTAATACTCCCAATCTACCACTTGTCCCTGCACCCACGTAAAATAAACGTCCCCCTTGACGCAATCTGTCCGCTGTCAAATCAATAGCTGCTGCTAATTGAACTTTAGCCTCTGCTACTGCTGCTACTGCTTTGTGGTCTTCATGATTAAATAACTCCACCAATTCCAGGGAATTGAGTTGATCTAAATTGAGACTATTAGGATTAACTTGTTCCGTGAGTAGATGGCCGCGTTCCTGGAAATTTGTCATCTTGTATATTCTGTGTCAGTGGTAACAAATCAATAGTCAGTTGTCATTTACTGCTCATGACTAATGACCCATGACAAATCATAATAGCCCTTCCAGTTGACGACGAATGCTGTCTAAATCAGAATTAGCAATTTCCGGGACAGATGAACCTGTGTCTGGGAAATCCTTTCCAGTATATCCCATTTCAGTTTCAGCTTGCCAGTCAGTTTCTTCCACGTTCATTGCTGGAGGAATAGCTAACTCACTATTTTCGGAAATAATTTCCCAATCATAGCCGGCACTTTCGCAAAATTCCTGAACATCAGCAGCATCCATCATTTCTACTGTTGGTACAGCGAAGTCTTGAGCTTCCAACATTAAAGCATAGCGAGTAGCATCATCTTCTGATTCAAACATGAGGATTTGATTACCTTCTAACCCTTGGCCATTGGTAATGCGAACGCTATGAATGCCCTCATTATCCGTACCAGCATTAAAAATTAGTACAAAAACACGCATTATCCATCCTTTGATTTCTTGTCTAACTTATATTAGAGTTCTAGGTTGTGCATTTGCAAAAGTCTGAGATCATTTTTGTCGGATTTTCAGGACTCACAGCTAAACTAAAAGATTTTCCAATTATATAGTTAATTAACCATAAGTTTTTTAAATAAGAATTTGACAAAAAAGGTAAAGTCGAATAATTGCCCCTCTATTCTCAATAATCTTGAGAATATTCTCAATAACTCGACGAAAAAAGTTCATTTTTGGGCTTGACTTTCTCAACTATTTTTTTTAAAATAATTTTTGATAAAATCTGCTTGGGCTTATGTGCTGTAAATTTCTAAAATTATCAGAGGATGGTTCTTCCTCGTCGGTTCTATGATAACAGATTAAAAATTCCTTGTCAATACCTTTTCCTCTCTTTTTCCTAGAAAAAGCATCAACTCTCCGCGCCTCTGCGTGATTCAAAAAGTATTAATTCATATAAAAACAGAAGATAGTTCTTCCTCGTCGGTTGTATGATAACAGATTAAAAACTCGTTGTCAATACCTTTTCCTCTCTTTTTCCCGAAAATTTTGGTTAAAAACTCCGTTCTAGAAAGACAGCTTTTGGTATAATAGGCATAGCGAGTGTCAAATATCCAGCAGCGTAAATTTAGCGGGCTTCCTCATCCCATAAGTTGTGGTGAAAACAAGATGTCTAACTCTCCTGGTCAAAATTCTCACTCCAGAAACTCTGGGTTTGAGCGTCTACGGTTAACAATATTAAGTCAAGGTGGACTAGTTTTAGGTGCTGTATTGGTGCTGGGAATTATTGCCAGTGTTTGGCGGTTGCGGAATTTCGTTTATAGTGATTTAGTACCATTAGTCACTCAAAATCTAAATAACACCCTGAACCGTCCGGTAAAACTGGGAGCAGTTAAGTCATTTTCCCTGACTGGAGTAAGTTTTGCTGCTTCAGAGATACCAACAACTGATACAGATTCAGACAAGGTAAATACAAAAGCTGTTGAAGTAGGATTTGATCCTTGGCAATTAGTTATTAAACGCAATCTCCGATTAGATGTTACTTTAATTAATCCAGATATTTATATTGAACAAGATTCCCAAGGACGCTGGTTAACTACTACTATAACTCCGCCTACGAGTAAAGCATTTATTAAAACTGATTTAGATAAATTGCGGTTTCGTGATGCTAATTTAGTATTAGTACCGAAAGTGTCATCTGGGGAAAAAAATTCTTTACCAGTTACCGTAGCATTTTCAGGAATTAATGGCACAGCTAAACTCTTAAATCAAAATCGTCTGATTAAATTAGAATTAGCTGGTCAGGCCGTGAGTGGGGGTAATATTTCCATTGTGGGGGATTTAATTCCTCAGAAAGTTTTAGCTGGGGATTTTCGACTACAAGCGGAAAACATTCTCGCAGCAGATATTACGCGAATTGTCACTTTACCACTAACCTTAAAAACTGGTAGAGTCAATGGTGATTTGCAAATTAAGTTAGTACCCAATGGAAAAACCTTATTATATGGTAAGGCGGCCATAGCGGGAGTGACGGTACAAATCCCTAAAATACCTCAATTATTAAATAATAGTCAAGGGAATCTCAGTTTTGATGGACTAGCTATTAAATTAGAGCAGATAATTACCAACTATGGGCAAATCCCGGTTACAGCATCAGGTACAATTGACCAGGAAACTGGATTTAATTTAAAAGGGCGTGTCAATGCGGTAAGTTTAGCTAATGCCCAAACTACTCTAAAAGTCAAGTTACCCGTTCCTGTAACTGGGATAGCTCAAGCAGATGTACAGATATTGGGAGGAATTTCCCAGCCAGTATTATCCGGTATTGTCAGCAGTTTGAAAACTGTCCGAATTGATAAAGTAGATTTTCAGAAAGTTAGTAGTAAATTTGAACTGATAAGCAGTAAGTCTCTGCTGAAAATTACAGATATCCAAGGAAAAACTACAGAGCAAGGTGAGGTAAAAGGTGGGGGAACAATTAAACTCAGTCCAGTACCCCAACTAGATTTTAACTTTACTGGGGAAAATATAGCCGGAGATGCGATCGCTCAAGCATATAATATTAAAACAGGATTCCCCATTGGACTATTATCAGCTACAGCCCAACTCAAAGGAGCGGATAATAAGACCCAGACTATAGTAAAATTGCAAGCACCTGAAGCTAAATATCCCACAACGTTAACAACAATTATTAATTCTGATATTAATTCTCACCAAACGGTTGACTTTCGTGATGTAGTTGCTAATGTAGGTAGTGGCATAGTTAGGGGTAGTGGTACTTATGTTAATGGTCGTTGGCAAGCTTTGGCGCAAGCTAGTAAGATTAAACTAGCCTCCTTTGTAGACCAAAAACAACAGGAAAACATTTCCTTAACTGGGGCTGAATTTAATGGAGGTCTGCGTTTATCAGGAAATTCCTCACCATTTAAAATTGAGACAATTATTCCTGAAAATGCGAATGTTAACATTGCCGGTGGTACAGTCAATATAGCCCAACTCGACTTACAAGAGCAAAATTTCACAGCCTTGTTACTAGGGAGAAATTTACGCTTAGGCACAATATTCAAACAAAAACAAACCAACCCAATTTTAAATTATCCCCTCACAGGTAAATTCATGATTGGGGGTAATCGGGAAAATTTCCAACTCAAAACTATCACAGCATTGGGTGAGGCCTTTTTATCTGTGGGAGGGGGGAAAATTAAAGCTGGGAATATTCAAGTTGCGGAAGGTCGTTATCAGGCGAAAATTCAAGCTGATAATGTACCTTTGCTCAGTTTAGCACCTGTACCATCCCCATGGCAAGGAAATATCACAGGAGAATTGCAAGTAGCGGGTTCTGTGGAGTCATTCCAACCTGAAACTATTCAGGGAGAGGGACAAGGTAGATTGAAACTCCCTAACGGAACGGTTACGGCCGCTGATATTCGAGTTAATGATGGAAATTATCGGGCTTCTTTGGCTACTTCTGGGTTAGAATTGCGCTCTTTTGGTCAGCAGTTACAAGGACAATTGACAGGGAAATTACAACTAGCGGGAACTTTAGCCAGTCCCAAATTAGCGGATATTGCTGCTGTTGGTCAACTGCAATTTAATAGAGGTTTACCCGGTATTAATCCACCTATTTGGTTATATATTGGTTGGAATGGAAAAAAGCTAACTATAGATAGTTATAATAATGCTGATTTCCAAGTTAAAGGTTATTTATTAGCTAATGCCGAAAAAGTAGGTATTCCCGAAATTACGGACATGAATTTCAACTTAGATATATATAATTATAATCTACAGAAATTGCCGATTAAATTGCCTAAAAACGTAGATATTGCTGGAAAACTGGATTTTAGCGGCCAGTTGAGAGGAAAAACCACTGCACCAAATATTACAGGTAAGTTGGGATTTACAGATTTAAAAATTCAAAGATTGGCCTTTGAACCATCTCTAACTGGTAGTGTTAAGGCTATATCAGGACAGGGATTAAATTTAGATGTTGCAGGTAAAAAAGAACGTATAGCAGTTGAATTAGATAGAAATAATCGTCCTAAATCTTTTTTAGTCAAGTGGCGACAAACATTGTTATCAGGGATAGAAACAGATGGTAACTTAGCCGTAGGTATGACTAATCTGCCATTAGAAGCATTAAATGTAATTTTACCAGATGATACAGTATTAAGTCCGGGAGGTGTGGGAGGATTATTAAATGGAAATTTGCAAATTAATTCCCAGACATTAGCGACAAAGGGGAATATAGCCATTGAGAAACCAGAAATTGGCCGCATTAAAGGCGATCGCTTTCAAACCCAACTGCGCTATGATAATCAAACATTTATTCTCGGTAATAGCGAACTTCGCAAAGGTGAAAGCAGATATAACTTTGATGCAAATATTAAACAATGGACTAAAAAACCCCAACTGGGAGCAAACATCAAAATTGACAAAGGTAATATTCAAGATATCCTGAATGTTGCTCAAATATTTGAACTTCAAGACTTGCAACGTGGTTTAAAAGCACCAAAGTATGGCAAAGCAGGTAACTTAACTGCTAAATCCCAAAAATTACCAAATCAGTCCTTATTCAGCCAAATTCAAAGGTTATCAGAAATTGATGCCCTAGTAACTGCCCAAGAACAAAAGCGAATTAATGCTACACCCATACCAGAATTAAGAGACTTAAAAGGGATTTTAAACGGTACTATCAGTATAAATACCGTCACAGCCGACCAACCAAGGATGAAATTTAACCTGCAAGGACAAAACTTTACTTGGGGTAAACCAACAGAACCGAGCCGATTTTATGCTGTGGAAAAAGTAGTAGTTACAGGTAGTTTAGAAGAGGGAATTTTCCGTTTACAACCTTTACAAATTCAAAATCAGCACAAATTAATTGCCTTTACAGGTAACATTGGTAATAGTAAACAATCAGGTACATTGACAGTAGAAAATTTTCCTGTTCAGAGAGTAAACGATTTAGTGAAACTACCAGTAGGAATTGGAGGTAAACTGAATTTAAAGACAGCAATAGCAGGTAGTATTAATAATCCTCAAGCTATAGGAGAATTAAACATAACAGAAGGAACAATTAATCAAAAACAAATAGCAACAACTAATGCCACTTTCAATTATGCTAATGGAAGATTAAACTTTAGTAGTAAAGTCTCAGGAACGGAGAAAGAATCTGGAACTGAAATTTCGGGGAGTATTCCTTATCAAACACCTTTTGCTACTAAAAAACCAGAGAGTAATCAAATTACCTTAGATGTGAAAGTCAAAAACGAGGGTTTAACACTTTTAAATCTTTTTACTAATGAAGTAGCTTTTGAAAATGGACAAGGAGAATTAGATCTAAAAGTTTCGGGAACTTTAAAAAAACCCTTACTGGAAGGTAAAGCTTACCTGAATAATGCTACCTTTAGCGCTCAAGCATTACCGGGAAAATTAACCAATATAAATGGTAGTGCAGAGTTTGATTTAAACCGGGTATTTGTAGACAGTCTGGAAGGTAGATTTAGTAATGGTAAAGTTGAAGCTGTGGGAGAACTACCAATTTTTACCAGTCAAAATATGAAAACAGAAAATGCACTAACTGTTAATTTAGAACAATTAGCTTTAAACCTCAAGGGACTATATCAAGGGGGTGCTAGTGGGAACTTAAAAATTAACGGTTCTCTGCTGCAACCTGTAATTGGTGGTAAGATAGAATTATCTGATGGTCAAGTATTGTTAGCAGAATCTAAAAATGTTAATTCCGCAAAGAGTAAAATCAGCATTCCTCAAAAATCCTCAGAGGTAGAAAATAAAATTACTAAATTACATAAGCTAGAATTAAACTTAGGTAAAAATGTACAAATTACTAGTCCACCGCTTTTTAAGTTCCAAGCTGCGGGGGATTTAATTGTTAATGGTTCTTTAGCGGAACCATTACCGGAAGGGACTATTAAACTAACTAAAGGTGCGGTGAATTTATTTACGACTCAATTAAGTTTAGCACGAGGTTATGAACATACTGCTACTTTTATTTCTAGTCAACCCCGTGACCCTTATTTAGATATTCGTTTATTTGCTAAAATTCTAGATGTAGTTCAAAATAGCAATATTGACCGACAAAATTCTCTAGTTTCTTTAGGTTTATCGGGTTTAGAAACAGTTCGAGTTGAAGCAAGTATTAATGGTTTAGCTAGTCAAATTAATGAGAATTTAGAACTCAAAAGTAATCCTGCGCGTTCAGAAACACAAATTGTGGCTTTGTTAGGGGGTGGGTTCATTGATACTAAAGAACGTGGTGATATTAAATTGGGTTTAATTAATATTGCTGGTTCGGCGGTTTTTAGTAATTTCCAAGGTGCATTTAATCAAATTGGTGATGCTTTTGGTTTAAGTGAATTAAGAGTATTTCCCACTATTCTTTCCCAAAGGCCAGAAGCAGGGAGAAATAACTCATCTTTAGAATTGGCTTTAGAAGCAGGAATTGATCTTTCCCCGAAATTTTCCGTTTCTACTATTAAGATTTTGACGGCTCGTGATCCTTTACAATGGGGGATTAATTACCGAATAAATAATGAACTTCGTGTCCGTTCTTCTACTAATTTAACTGATGATACTCGCGCTGTAATTGAGTTTGAACGGAGATTTTAAAAAATTGACAACGGACAACTGACAACGGACAACGGACAAACTGGGAAAATCTGTATAACTAGTATTAGCAGCTAACATCAAAACCAATAGAAGGACTTTCTTTAAAAATAACCAATCTCCAAAACATTACTCTCGTCTAAACCTTCATTATTTAGAAGACTACGAATGTTATTAATAAAATGCTCAAAAACTTCAATTCTAAATGAATTATTTTCCAAGTATTGAATATAATAATCTCGATAATCTAACCGACCTTTATAAGTGGCAAAATGTGTTCTAATATTAGAATTAATTCTTTTGGCCTTTCTTAACAAAATGACTTCATCAATATCCGTGGGAGCAGTGCTAATAGGAGACATATCTAACCATTCACATAGCAGAAAATATTTTGCTCCAGGAACTGCTGTTTTCACATCATGTGCGGTTGCACATCCTTCTTGAAACATAGTTTTATCAAGATTGGTTTTACATTCTACAGCAATATAAGCCAGATTAGTAATTATAGTTTTTTCTTGTGTAAAATCTGGAAAATGAGATGCTTTTAAGTAGAGTTTTCTAGTAATTGCAAAATCTTGGTTTTTGCTTCTAACACTTAAACCACCTCCTAAAGCTGGAATTGTTAAACTAGACTCAAAGTAAACAGAAGAAAATGCTTTAATAGGTCCAAACTCGGCATCTAATTTTTCTATTTCTGGTATAATAATGGGGTTAATAAGATATGGCAAAAATTCCTCAATTATCGTATTATCTAATTTTAATTGCCCCTTTTGTCTATATAAAAAATCGTTAGGACTATCAAAAATTAATTTGATATCTATATAATTTTTGTAATCAATCAACAACTTTAATAGAGTATGTAGCATTTGTTTTGATGTCACTTGAGACGTTATAGTTTGTCTTAAATTATTAATCCATATTTTATAAATGTCCATTGCTTCATTAACTCTAGGTTGATCATTAACTGGAAGTTTAGAATTATCCAGTAAAGCCTTGAGTTTTTCAAAATGTGGGGTAGGATAAGTTTTCATAACTTAAAAATTTAATCTTGAGTAACCTTATAAATAATCAACTTTAAATATAGGTGATTTTTGCACCAAATTAGCACGGTTTTTAGCATTAATTATTTCTTCATAAATATCTCCTTCTATATTTTCTGAAGCTGCTGTTAAAAACTCCTTTGCTAATTCTCTCGCTAAAGTATCATCTGCTATGTTAGCATTTTTTTCAGGGACTAAATGTAAAATATCTTCATAAATTATTTTTCCGAACTTATTTCTAAACTTTCTTTCTTGAATTAAATCAATTTTAAAACCCGCACCTTGAACAGCTAAATTAGCTAATAATGTACCATTTTTAAATGGTACACCACGTATATTTGATTCTCTGCCAATTACAATAATTACTCTACCATTTTGTTTAGTTAATCTGTGCATCTCTTTCAAAACATCTAGTATATCTAGGGCGTATTGAATAACAGTTAAAAACCTGTTTTGACGATGTTTCCTATTAGCACCTATTTCCGATTTTGCTACTGTTAGTAAATTCCAACCTAACATTTCCATTGTTATACGATTGTTTTGATGATAATTAAATACATTAATATATGGAGGAGATGTGATCACGATATCTATACTATTATCTGATAAAGGAATATTTCTAGCATCTTGATGAATAACTTGACAGGGATGAGGAGAATAGGGCAAATATTTAATAATATTGATATGCTTTTGTAATGCTTTTCTAAAGGTGATTAATTCTCTTGGTTGATTTTGTTGATGGTAGTTAATAATTGCATTGATCAGTAAATTTTGCAATATTTGTTGATGATCACATTCTTCGATTATTTTAATAATAAAATTTTTTTCGATTTCTTGTTTATCTAAAGATGTTTGTTTTTCAGAAAAACCATAAAAAAATAAGTCTCCTGCAAAGGGTAATAAATGTTTATCAATAATTTCCTCAGCTAAGTTAATTAATTTTTGTCTTTTGGCAGGTTCTATATTTACAAAATGAGCAGTTTTAGCCATTTCTACAGCAGCAGGATTTATTTCAGTACCATAACAAGATAAACCTTGACGTGCAGATTCAAATAAGGTTGTTCCACTACCTGCAAATGGGTCTAAAATGACATTATGAGGATGAGCGTAAACTTTGAGGAATAGTTCTATTAATTCAGGTGAAAATTGACCTCTCCAGGGTAAAATACTCGTTCTGTGTTTATTTTGCAGGTCCAATTGTTCTGGAGAAAGATATTTACAATTATTAGAAATTGGTTGAACTTGACTAAAGATATCAATTATGGAAATTACTGATGTTAACAATGTTTTATTCTCCTATTTGGTTAACTATTTTTTCACAAGGAAATATTTAATAAAATCCTGATTAATTTTTTGTCTGAATTGGAGTATCGAGGATTTACAGTATGTTGGTATGTTATACCAATTCACAAAAATTCTGATATTTATGAATTAATCTTAGGGGTTTAGTAATAGTAAATCTCTACCCGCTATAACTTTCTATAGTTTCAATTTCCTTTGGGCTTAAATTATAAATTTGATAAATCATTTGATCAATTTCTGCTGCTAATGATGAAAAAATTTTCTACTGTAGATTTCTGCTACAAACAAATATTCTGACTCTTGAATTGTTGCTTTTTCATTCCCCCCTATGGTACTAAAAAAATTTCCTGATCATCTGTTAACAAATTCTGCGCTGCTTCCAACATAGACGGGGCGATATCTTTTAAATCCTCCCGATTATTTAAGTATGTTTTTAAAGCAGACATTGGGTCAATACTACTACTCGTACTCAATTCAGGAATCCGGGGTTTTGCTAACTGACTGACTAGTTCTGCTTGAATGGTGTAAGTATGGGCGGATTTTAAAGCATTGTTGAGGGAAGAGTTATCAATTAAATCCAATTGATCTGAGCGCAATTTGTAAATCAGTCGCACTACATTGTCTTGAATATCATATTTAGCAATTCCTTTTAATAAAGCTGCTTGTGGATCATCGTGTTTAGATAAATCTACTTCAATTGTCCGAAATATTCGCACCGGTAAAGGACAAAATTCCCAATTTACCTTCCCCCTTTCCAACTCTATCATGACATAACCTTTATCTTCCTTCTCCTCACTAAAATCTACCCGTTCAATACTTCCAGGATAAATCACTGGTGGGTCATTAGATTTATTTAGATTTTGGTGTTTATGAACATGACCTAAAGCCACATAATCAAAACATGAGCGAGTTAACAAAGACAAAGGTAAAGTAAAACCCTTACCCACTGCTAATAAGCGTTCTGCGCCCAAAGTTGCATTATCAGCCATTAAATGGGCTAAAAGTACCGTAGGAATACTAGGGTCAAGACGACGAATTTCGCCCTCTATGACCACCTGTAAACGTTCTGTGAGTAATTGATTAACTTCGGCCAAAGAAGAACCCTGAGTTTCTTGACGAGTCATCAAAGTAGAACGAGTTAACCAAGGGAGAGTAATTATTTGTATATCTCCATTGCGAGTAGAAATGCGGTGAGTGGTCAAAGTATCACCAACCACAAAACCTGGTACAGCCAAGGTTCGGTAAATATTTAAACTAGCGCCTCCCAAACCTTGGGAATGTTGGTCATGATTTCCCACTAATAATACTGTGGGAATATCTGCGTCTACTAAGCGACGAAATTGATTAGCAAAGGCTTCTTGAACATAGGGCGCAGGTGTCGCATTAGGAAAAGCATCACCACCAAATAAAACTAAATCTACACCACCATTTAACGCCCGGTCAATACACAAAGATAATGTCTTGACAAAATCCTCCAATCGTGTATTTAAACCTGTGAGGGGATTAACACGCCCGTGACAAAAACCGCTACCAATATGGATATCTGAAAGATGAAGAATTTTCATAATTTATTTAATTGTAGGATGATCCCCGACTGGTTCAAGAAGTCGGGGGTTTAGTCGTCCAGACTGCTAACAACTGACTAAATATGAATTCCGCACTCAGTTTTTTCACTTCCGCGCCAACGTCCAGCGCGTTCGTCTTCACCTTCACCTACTTTAGTGGTAATAGGTTCGTCGCCAATACTGGGATAACCTTGGTCATGGAGAGGGTTGTAAATTACCTTATGTTCAGCTACATACTCCCAACTTTGTTTACGGGTCCAAGTGGCTAGGGGGTTAATTTTCAATCTTCCTTTACCATCTAATTCTAATACAGGCATGGTAGCACGGGTAACAGCTTGATCACGACGGCGACCTGTAATCCAGGCTACGGTATTCAGTTCATCTAAACCCCGTTGCAATGGTTCAATTTTGGTAATATCGTGGAATTTAGCAATATCTGTATCCCAAAGGGCTGGACCAAATTTAGCAGCAAAGGCTTCACGACTATCTACATCTGGTGTTTTATAGGTTTTTAAATCAAGGTTATAGAGTTCTTGGGCTTTAGCAACTAATTCTAGGGTTTGGGGAAAGTGATAGAGGGTATCAAGAAAAATTACCGGAACTGGATGCTGAAGTTCTGTATACAGTATATGTGTCAAGATGATGTCATCAACGTTAAAGGCACTAGTTTGTACCAGTCCCGTGGGGATATTCTTGATAGACCAGGCTAAAATTTCCTTGGGGGTTGCGGTTTCCAATTGCTGATTTAGTGCTACTAAGTCAAAGGTGGTAGAGGCTGTCATGATATTTCCTTAAACAAAGATTTTTTTACTTTTATTAAATTTAATATTACCTTAATAAAGTTACATATCCCCGCCGACGCTGGAGTACAGCGGTAAGAACTTCTTACCAATTACCAATTACTAATTACCTCATTATGTAGTATTTTGATTGCAAGTCTGTTTAAGGATTCATACCATGCAACAGTTACTCAAAAAAATATTTAGTAACAAAAAATACTTTACTCGTTTTCTTTTACCTCTACTGGTAATGGTGATGGGGACTTCGCTGTTTATTTTACCTGCTTCTGCTACTAGTGTATACGAAATGCCAGGTTTAACAGCAGATACTTGGATTTTAGATCAAGGTGATGTGATTAGCCGATTTAATGAAGGTAATCTGACTAAGACTTTCAAGGATTTGGCTCAGGAAACTGGTCGGGAAGTAAGACTTGTAACAATTCATCGGCTTGACTACGGTGAAACACCAGAAAGTTTTGGACAAGAATTATTTACTAAATGGTTTCCTACAGCAGCAGAGCAAGCTAATCAAGTGTTATTACTAGTTGACACTGTTACTAATGGGACTGTTTTAATTAGTGGTGATAATATTAAGCCTCTATTGACTGATAGTATCGCCCAGAGTATTACTGAAGAAACATTAGGTACATTATTGCGTAATGGCAATAAATATAATCAAGGTTTTTTGGATGTGAGCGATCGCCTGGCTGCGGTTCTATCTGGTAAACCAGATCCAGGTCCACCACAAACAATAGAAACTGTCAAAGTAGAAGGAACATTCACTAAGGCGGAAAATACCGATAAAGGTAATGCTACTGTTTGGGTTGTGGGGCTTTTAATTGCGGCTACTGTGATTCCCATGGCCACATATTATATTTACCAAGTGTTTCAACCAGCAACTAAAGAATCTAAAGAATCAGGGGAATAGGGAATAAGTGATGAGTTAAGTATTTACTCATCACTATTCATAATCAATCTTGAATATAATCTTTACCGCATACTAAAGCTAATTCAGCGCGGACAAATTCTCTACCTAAGTAAGCTGCATGATCTAAGAAGGTAACAGGACAATCTGGAGTCGCTTCAAATATCTTAATACAGAGTTCCTTAGCTGTGCGGCCACTAAATACGGTTGTGTGTGTTCTTTCCACTTTACCGCGTACGGGAATGACCTTACCTGTTTCTGGATCTACTGCTAAACCACGCTCATTAATAATATTAGTGAAGTGCTTGGCATAAATCAATCGTTCATTTTTGTCTATGTAGATGATAAAATAGCCATTGGGGTCAAGATCAATATGACGTTGGGAAAGTTTATGATCAATTGCTGTCAAATCTTCAAGTAGTAAATCCATGCGCTTTATCAAAAGTAAATTTATTGAGAGTTTTGAGATTATATCTTGAGTCTAATTATAGATCATTTAGGTAGATCCCGAACTGCTTTGAGAATTCCGGGATCTAAAAGCGAGCTATATTTTGCTATTTAAAAGGTAATTCTGCATTAATAGCGTCTATTTCTTGTTGTTCGATGTGATTGACTTCTCGAATCCAAGGCAGGATAATCTTTTCTAGACGGTTGTTATAAAAGCGGTGGAGACTGTGATTAGGAGTAGCGGGAAAACCACGGCGTTTTTTATGTTTACCACCAGCGCCGGGATCAAAAGTTTGGATATTGTGAGCGATCGCCCATGCAATTGGTGTATAATAACAAGCGTCAAAATGTAAGCAATCTATGTCTTGAAAACTCCCCCAATAACGTCCATAGAGTTGATTTTCTTTAAATAAACAAAAAGACATTCCCAGGGGTTGACGCTGATCTTGATCTTCTTGGTGATAAGCAGCAAAAAATACAACGCGATGACGATAATTATGGTATAGCTGTTCAAAAAATTGCTTTGTCAGATATTTGCTACCCCACCAACCAAACTTATCGCAAGTATCAGCATAGAAATCATACATTAAGGGAAACATAGATGGGGGAATTTCGTCACCGGTCATAGCTTGAAGTTTTAAACCCGCTTGTTCCACAGCTTTACGTTCCCGTTTAATATTGCGTCTTTGATTAGCATTAAATCCAGTTAAATAATCATCAAAAGTTGTAAAATCAGCATTTTTCCAAATATAACTATGATGTAACCAAGTTGTCAAACCCTGTTTTTCTAAAATTGGTCGCCATTGGGGATCAACATAGAGAAAATGACAGCTAGAAATGCGATGTTTAACGCAAAAACTATCAATTTCATAGATCATTAAAGCTGTAATTTCTTCCTCATCTTCTCCCGGTGAAATTAAAAAGCGATAGCCTTCTGCGGGAGTAAATGGTGTCATTCCCAGAAGTTTGGGATAATATTCTATTCCTAAGCGAGATGCTAATTCAGCCCATTGATGATCAAAGACAAATTCCCCTTGGCTATGTCCTTTTAAATATAAAGGAGCAGCAGCGATTAAAGTTCCATTTCGCCATAAAATCAGGTGATTTGGTAACCAACCAGCATTGGCTGTAGCGCTATGAGATACTTCCAAAGTATGTAACCAATCCCATTCTAAAAAAGGGGTTTTTAAGGGTATTGCTAAAGCATCCCAAGCAGATTTAGGAACATCCGCGATTGTGTGAGTCCAAGTAACAGAGTAGTTAGATTTGTGTGCTTTGATCATTGTATAATTGTTAAAAAATTTGGGATTTTAGATTTAACTCTGACTTATGAATTACCCCATAGTGTAAAAATACTTCTTGCTCAACTGTAGCTACTTCTAATAATTGTAACTGAGGAGCAAGAGCCGATAAAAATCCTGTTCTTCCTACGGGTGAAGGAGCGGTATTACCACCTAAAATCAGTGGACAAATAGTTAGCCATATTTCATCAATTAAATCCAATTCAAGAAAAGATGCTACTAATTGTCCTCCTCCTAAAATAGCTAGACGGCTAATTTCTACACCTGCTAAGTATTTTACAACAGCCAGAATGTCAATTTCTCCTCTAGCAGTTTCAAATACTAAAATTTGTTCAAATGCTGAACTTTTTTCCCAAACAGAAGCCCCTAGAGAAGTTGTCAGTAACCAACGTCTCACCGGTTGTTGAAAAAATTTAATGTCCGGATTGAGATTAGCTGAATGGGAAATCACTATATGAACAGGTTGGGGGTGATTATTTACTTTTTTTCTTTGTTGCAAGAGTATTGACTCTGATATTATCATTGTCGTACCGTAAGCACGAAGGGTATCAGCACCGAATAAAACAGCATCAGCAGCAGCAATTTGTTTTTCCAGGTGGAGTTTATCATTTAATGAGCCAAATCGAGCGGGGGAGCGGTTAAAATCTGCTATTTTACCATCAGCACTCATGGCTAAAATTACTGTGGTATGAGGGCGTTTTTCTATCATTAATTTACTTTGATAATTTTTAGCTGCTGTGTAGATTTTCTCATAGTTTATAGTTATAAGACAATGTTGATAAATTTTACTGTTTCCATATTGATATGCAACAATATTCACTATATCTATCTTTTATGATTTCTAGGACATCATATTTATTTTTAGGTAAGACAGATGAATTAATAGGTGAGGAATTACTAATTGGTAATTGGTAATAACTTTTTAAGTTCTAATTTTTTAAGTTCTAATTTTCAATTTTCACCTATTTTCTATCTATTAAAAATTGTGATTAAGCTGATAAAATCTGCTGTTTACTTTATAAAGTGTCTCCTTTGGAGAGAATTACATATCTTTTGATGGTGGTTTAAGGATGCGAAGAGAGACAACAGATGGTTAAATCTAGTCAATCGTCATTTAGACGAATTTTAGTAACA
The DNA here is from genome assembly GCF_000426905.1 of Dolichospermum circinale AWQC131C. Lineage (NCBI taxonomy): Bacteria > Bacillati > Cyanobacteriota > Cyanophyceae > Nostocales > Aphanizomenonaceae > Dolichospermum > Dolichospermum circinale. The sequence goes on along the minus strand of NZ_KE384601.1, from coordinate 33,330 downwards.
AGAATACTGCTGGTATTTGTCCCGGTTTTATTAGTAGGTGAATTAGTCGCTCTCAATAAAGCCCGTTCCAGCCTTTTGAATACAGCTAGACAGAATTTAACAGAAAGTGCGGTTAACAAAGGAGAAAAAATTAGTGATGATATCGCTGCTTTACGTTCCAATTTAATTACCGCTAGTCAAACGAAAGTAATTGATTCTGGATCATCTGGAGAAATTGAGGAATTTCTTAAACAACTGAAAAACCAACTACCAACCCAAATTGATTGTTTACAACTCACCCATATTAAAAAAGGTGATATAATTGCTAGTAGTTGTGGTGATCAAGAAATTACCCCATCAGGTTTATCTCCTACCAATAATGATGTTGATATTCAATTTATATTACCACCCCCAGCGGGAAAAACTGGCAAACGAGATAAACAAAATCAACTTCAGTTGTTTTTATCAATTCCTGTTGCTAATCAACGTGGTAATTTAGCTTACCGATTAAGCATTAAAACCACATTATATCAACAAACTCCCAATCATCGAGGCTCTCTTACTGGTTCTTTAGTGGTAATTTCTGAAGATGGTAGGGTTTTAGCTCATTTATTACCGGAAAGAATCGGTACTAATATTAAAAATTATCCCGATGTAGAAAGAATACAAGCTATAGTTAAAGATGCTTTAGCTGGAAGTAATAATTCTAGTAATTTATCTTTTAAAGAAGGAGAAGAATTGGTCGCTGGTTTTACAGCTACCGCTAAACCTATAACCACAAAACCATCACAAAGATGGATTATTCTAGCAGTTACCAGTGTAGAAAATGCTCTATTTGGTTTAGAAGAAATTAAACTAATTCTGATTGTCTTAACAGTGGGTTTAATTGGTGCAAGTTTATTAGCATCATTTTATTTAGTTCCTTGTTTAGCAGGTCCAATAGAAGAACTACGCGACTATGCTGTTAATCTTCATAGTCACCACGCAGCCCAACCCATTCCCCGTAATTTCAAAATTCGGGAATTTAACCAACTAGCACAAGCATTAGATCAAATGGTAGAAAGACTCAAAGATTGGGCCGAAGAATTAGAAATTGCTTGGAAGGAAGCTAAATCAGCTAACCAAATTAAAAGTCAATTTTTAGCAACAACTTCCCATGAATTAAGAAACCCACTTAATATTATTATTAATTGTGTTCGTCTGGTTCGTGATGGTTTGTGTGATAACAGAGAAGAAGAATTAGAATTTCTCAAAAAAGCCGATGATACAGCAATTCATTTATTAGGTTTAATCAATGATTTATTGGATATTTCTAAAATAGAAGCTGGTAAACTTTCCGTAATTATAGTACCTCTAGATTTACGTCAATTATTATTAGAAGTAATTAACTTACAATCAGTTAATATCCAATCCAAAAGACTGCAATTAATTTGTAATATAGGTGATAAACCCATCCCAATTAAGGCAGATATAGTTAAACTTAAACAAGTGCTAATTAATATTATTGGTAATGCTACTAAATTCACAGATGAAGGTAGTATTCAAATTAGTACAAATATTTACACAAATAGTCATCAGCCTTATGCTATAGTGTCCATTAAGGACACAGGAATTGGTATTGATCCAGGAGAGCAAAATAAACTATTTCGTCCCTTTGTCATGGTTGACGGTACAACTACGCGCAAATTTGAAGGAACTGGATTAGGTTTAGCAATTTCCCGGAATTTAATTGAACTGATGGGTGGTAGAATTAGTTTGCAGAGTTTGGGTTTAAATCAAGGAACAACGGTAATCATCAAATTACCCTTAACTGATCTAGCTTTATTACCGAATGCAGAAAAAAAAGATGCTATTGGTAATCGAGTTAGAAGTCAAACTAGCCGATAAATTAAAAATTACAACATTCCTCAAATGAAACGATTTTTATCAGGTATTTTTGTTGTGACAACTTTATTAGTAGCTCCCGCTTGTTCATCAACTACTAAATCTACTAAAGTAGAAGTTTCTCCTAGTATGATGATGAATCATGATCATGATTCCATGGGTGGACATGAGGGACATTCTATGGAAAATATGAATCATGAAAATAATTCACAAACAACTACTAAAGCGACATTAAATGCTCCCAAAACTTTAACTCCCAATCAAGCAGTTAATTTAGTCATAGATATTCAAGATGCTATGGGAAAACCTGTGAATAAATTTGACATTTTCCAGGAAAAAATCATGCACTTAATTGTCGTTAGGGATGATTTAAAATCCTTTGCTCATATTCACCCCGAATACAAAGAAAATGGACGATTTCAAGTAACTGCAAATTTTCCAGAATCAGGAAATTATACACTTTTCAGTGATTATAAACCCGCTGGAGAAAAGGAAAATGTCTCTTTAATGAAGATCACAATTCCCGGTTCAGTTTCACCCTCAAGAGATTTAGAAAAATTCACAAAAACTAAAACCTTAACAGATACTCAAGTCAATCTGAATATTTCTGAAAAAAATCTGCAAGCTGGTAAAAAAGTAAGTTTAATTTTTGATTTAAAAGACAATAAAAATCAACCCATTAAAGACCTGCAACCCTACTTAGGAGAAAAAGGTCATTTAGTGATTATTAAAAGTTCATCTCCCCTGACAAAATCCGATTATATTCATGCTCATGCACTCAAAAATAGCCCAGATGGAAAAATAGAATTTGAGACAAAATTTCCCAAATCAGGAACATATAAAATGTGGCTACAATTTAACCGTAATGGAAATATTAAAACCGCAGATTTTTGGGTAAAAGCAGAATAGAAGAGTAGCAAATTAGGTTAGTAGCTGATAAACTGCATTTATACAGACAAAACCCACCGAGGTGGGTTGAAAATCCTTTTAGCCTCGTCCTCCCTTGGGGGGAGGTAATTGGTTTTATTTGGTATGTTATAACACCTGGATATATACATATTTACATATAAATATCAGATGATTTTAATTACTCCTCTGTCACCTGGGTGCTAATTAGCAAATAAGCCTCCTTCGCAGCGGCTTGTTCAGCGGCTTTAATAGAACGTCCTTTACCTTGTCCTAACATTTTTTCATGTAGCCAAACTTCAGCAAAAAAGCGTTCATGATTGCGGTGGGGTTGACTAATTTCTAAAACTCGATATTCTGGAAGAACCTTAAATTGTGCTTGAGTCCATTCTTGCAAAGCCGCTTTATAATTAAGTCTAGCAGGGTCAAGACGAATTTCTGTGGTTAGCTGTTGGAAATGGGAATCTAACCAAGGACGAATCAGGTTAAGATTTTGGGTGCTAAGGTAAAGCGCTCCTAGAACTGCTTCAAAAGAATCTGCTAATCGTGATTCTTGGCCGATATGATCAGCAGTAGCACTACCAGCCACCAATAAATATAATTCTAAACCATATTCTCTTGCTAATTGGGCGAGAATGCGATCGCTCACCAAAACGGAACGAATAGCGGCAAAATCACCAACGGAGCAATCAGGGTAATGTTCCCATAATACCACAGCTGCCACTAGACGTACCACCGCATCGCCCACAAATTCTAGTTGTTCATAATTGGCGGTATCGGAGACGGTAGGATGAGTTAGTGCCAGGTCTAATAATTGCCACTTTACTGGTGCATTTAGTGACAAACCAAACTTTTGCACTAAACTTTCAAGCTGCCGTTGTCTTCGGGGATAAACGCTGGACATTAGGTAAGTGTGGAAAAAAGGGCTAATAACTCTTAACTTAGCATTAAAAGTATTGGGTAAATAAAACTCGTTACTACACAAAGGAACTCCACTTATTCCCAATACTGATCCCAATTTTAATTGAGAGGTGAGGTTTTAGCCGCAAAATACTCAATTCCCCCATAAATCGTGTATTTTGGCAAATAATCACCAAAAACTAACTAACGCGGTTGCAACTTCACCCCCTGACGTTCCAACATTTCCCGCGCTGTGGGACTGGGTGTATAATTATAACCATAGCCAGAATTCTGGGAATCATCCATTATTTGCGGTGTCAGTAAAATAATTACCTCTCTACGTTCGTTCTGTTTGTTTGTTTTCCTAAACAGCGCACCCAGCAGGGGAATATCACCCAAAATAGGTAATTTAGAAACACTTGTTCGATCCGTATCTTGAATAATACCGGAAAGAATAAGCGTTTGACTATCCCGCAGACGCAATACACCAGATGCCAGGCTTCTTTCGGATAAAAGAGTAATTGTACCATTATCACCGCCGGCTTGTGCTGTACCACCCGGAGCAGATACAGTAGGGGCAACGGACAAAGATACAAAACCGTTATCATCAATTCTTTCTACCTTCACATTCAAGGATAAACCTGCTTCCTTGATGATAGGTTCGCTGACAGAGGATGATGTGGTTGATGATGTGGTTGGTGATGTAGTTCCTGTACTTTGTGATGAAGTTTTTAATCCAGCATATACCTCTGTAGTTAACTTAACTACTGCATTTTGTCCTTCTTGAACAATTAAGGTAGGATCTGTGAGAATCTTAGCGTTACCACTGGTAACTTGAGCTTGTAAACTCGCAAGAAGCCGTTTAGGGAATTGGTATAAACTTGGTAAAGCTGATGTGACTGTACCCAATTGTCCTGGTGCATACGTTGTTTCTGTCCTCGCAGGAGTGCCGGGAACGGCAGGACTAATAATATTACCATTGTTATCAATAACGGCAGGAGTGGCGGGAACGGCAGGAATATTTGTAATAGTAGTTACATTTGGTGTTCCTTGGGTAATGTTCGTTAAACCTGTTTGAAATGGATTCTGTGAAACTCCTGCTTGACGGTTAAAGAATTGTGTAGTGCCTCCTTGCCTTTCACTGACAAGCGCACCGTCTACAATTACTCTATCACCTATACCAGTATTTGGAATACTAGTACTGCTATTTAAATCAATAAAAGTATTAGCTCCACTATAAGGATTTGGAGTAACAGGTGTACCACCACTTAAATTGTTTGCGACTTCACTTCCTGTAGCTGGTCGAGAACCACCAAAATTTAAAGATGCTGCACCACCATCATTAACAAAGAAGTTGTTACCAACCCCAAAAGAAAAACTGGTATTGTAATCTTGAGTACCTGTCAGGTTGACATCAATAATTTTGACATTTACCACCACTTGACGACGACGGATATCAAGCTGTGTTAATTGAGATACTGCCATCTCCACCATCTTAGGACTACCAATTAATGTAACAGAATTTGTCCGCTCGTCTCCTGAAGCTTGTAACCCTCTGAGTATAGGTGTTGAATCTGTATATGTAATCCGTTGAGTCTCAATTTTTGTTTCTGTCGTCGTTTGAGTTTGAGTAACTGCGGTGTTAGCAGCACCACCCACAGGTACAGCATTAACACTAGTAACTAGTCGTTCTCGACTGACAGCACTTTCCGCACCCAAAGCTACTAAGAAATTTAACGCCACACCCACCGTTACCTGATTTAGTCGGAGATTACGCATCACAAGATTACGACTAGAATTAGGTAATTGAGTCCCAACAAAAATTGTCCGTCCACTGCGGTTAGCTTCTAAACCACTCAAACGCAGGACGTAATTAAAAACATCCTGCACAGGTTCGTTTTCTATATCCAAGGAAATCTTCTGAGATGTTTTAGTTACATTTTCAGCATCTTGCGGTTTTTCTGCTTCCCCACCTATATAAGCCAAATTCAGTCCAGCAGCACGAGCTAATAAAGATAAAACCTCTCTTACAGGTGCGTCACGCAACACCAACCGACGAACTCGTTCTTTTGTACCTAAATCAATCACCACAGGAGATGTATCAATATTAGACTGAGTAATATCTCCTACAGGTGGGGCCACAGCTTTAGGTAAAAAAACAGGACTTTGCTTATAAGCTTGACCAGGATTTGGGGTTTGGGCAATTTTCCCGTCAATTGTAACTTGGGGGTTAGGAACTAGAACCTCTGGCTGTTGACCTGGTTTATCTGTGGAATTGGTAGAGTTTGATGTTGTTGAATTTGCGACAGTAGTAGTAAAGCCTAAAGTAATATTATTATCCCTACGGTTGACAGGCTGAATATTTGGTGCATTATCCGTACCAGTGACTGTCACCTGCATATTATTAGTATCTAATTGCTTAATCTCAATCACAGCGATTCCTGGTGCGGGGTTTTCTTGACGGAAATTACCACTTTTAGGTAAACGCAATTGAGCATTAACTATATCCGCAACTAAGGATTTGCCCTTTTTAGTGCTGAATACTTGGGGGCTATTTTTAGTACCAGTTTTTAAAATGACACTAATTCCCCCCTGAATGGGATTAAGTTCAACATCAGTAACTTGTGTTATTTTTGCTAAAACTGGCTGGGCTGCTAAGAGAATACAAGCTGCTGCACCGGGTACGAAAAAACGATAATCAGACTGTTTCATAATTTACTCTCCTCACTTAAAATAAAACTCAAGTTCTCAACTTTTGGGCTTTGGCGCGAAACATACTTTTCTCTGAAGTTGTTTTAAAACCATAAGGCGATTATAAATCGCTACTACACGAATAAAGTCGGACCGCGTGGACTCAGGAAAAATAAGAAATTAGACTTTTCAGGAATAATAACACTCTCTAATAGATCCGTATTTCGTGATATCGGTAAGTTCATATCCTTTGACAGTGCAGTTTGCAGTTGATATGTACCAATAGGTATTGTGCGGGAAAATTGGGGTACACCGTTGATAACGATGGTAATTTCTGTACTATCAAACTCAATATCAACTAATACCGCTGCTTCTGTGGGTTCTAATAGCTGCAACTGTTCACGAATAGTCCGAATTAGGGCAAAACTGTTAATCTCCAAGGTATCAAGAGTTAATCCGGCCTGTTCAAAAGTATCCAAATATCCTTGTGTGATATCTTTACGAGTGGCAACCAATAATACTCGCACCTTATCAATACCATCTTCGTCTATAAAGTGTTCAAGTGTTTGATAGTCAATGTCAGCTTGTTCCTGGGGATAAGGTAAATATAAACCTGCCTCATGGTTAAGCATCAATTCCCGCAACTCTTCGTTATCTAAATCTGATGGTACACTAATTAAACGTACAATGGCGTTTCTGCCTGGTATACAAGTAGCAACATGAGAGGCTTTAATTTTACTTTCAGCAACTGCTTGCTGAATAATTTCAGACATGGCTGGAGTGTCAATAATTTGACCATCACTAAATATGCCATCTGGCACTGGTACTGTTGTCAAGGATTTAATTTTTAAACCTTGACGTTGCTTATGTATTTGTACTAAATTTACCCTTTCAGGTGTTAGTTCAATACCAAGGACTTGATTAGATCTACCAAACAAACTAGTGAAGGCCTCTAGCACAATTTTACCCTCTAGATTACTCAAGAACAATAAGTTAATAGGTTTAATAGGTTGTTCATTGTGGTCAGCAAAGAATCTTTACCAATTACCCCAATTGATATATTCTATAGTCTCGACAACGATCCTCCTGTTACTTAAACCAACCCTGATCATAATACCACTTAATTAAAATGATTCGATCGCTAAAAATTAAACGCCTGGTTTCTTGGGCTTTGTTAGGGTTATTTAGTAGTTTTGTTGTTAGTTGCAGCACTTTCAGTAATAGCCCGAAAACTCCTGTTCAAGGAATTGCCACTATTGAGTTCTGGACAATGCAACTGCAACCTCAATTTACAACCTATTTTCAGGGTCTAATTAGGACGTTTGAATCACAGAACCCAAGTATCAAAGTTAAATGGGTAGATGTACCTTGGTCGGCCATGGAAAACAAGGTTTTAACCGCAGTATCAGCAAAAACACCTCCAGATGTTGTTAACCTTAACCCAGACTTTGCTTCCCAATTAGCGGGAAAAAATGCTTGGTTAAATTTAGACAATAAAGTTTCTAGTCAAGTTCGTTCCTCTTATTTGCCAAATATTTGGCAAGCAAGTACGCTGAATAACAAGAGTTTTGGTATTCCTTGGTATCTTACCACGAGATTGACTATTTATAACACCAGTTTATTAAAACAGGCTGGTATTACAAAACCGCCTGTGACTTATGCAGAACTGGCACAAATGGCACAACAAATTAAAGACAAAACTGGTAAATATGCTTTCTTTGCTACTTTTGTCCCTCAAGACTCCGGTGAGGTACTGGAATCAATGGTACAAATGGGTGTCACTCTAGTTAATACTGATGGTAAAGCTGGTTTTAATACACCTCAAGGAAAAGCTGCTTTTCAATATTGGGTAGATTTGTATAAAAAAGGTTTGTTACCAAAGGCATCTTTAACCCAAGGGCATCGTCACGCTATAGATTTATACCAATCTGGAGAAACAGCTTTTTTAGCTTCTGGTCCCGAATTTCTCAAAACCATTGCTAATAATGCCCCCAAGATTGCCCTAGCCTCAGCTATAGCCCCACAAATTACGGGGGATACGGGTAAGAAAAATGTTGCCGTGATGAATATGGTCATTCCCCGTGATAGTAAATACCCTGACGAAGCTGTTAAATTTGCATTATTTATTACTAATGATGAAAATCAATTAGCTTTTGCTAAAGCCGCTAATGTTTTACCTTCTACAATTAAGGCATTGTCTGATACTTATTTTCAGAAAGTTCCCGCTAATGCTACTACCGCAGAAAAGGGAAGGATAATTAGTGCGTCACAGTTACAACAAGCTGAGGTATTAACCCCTAAACTTAAAGATTTTAAACTTTTGCAAAAATCAATTTACGAAAATTTACAAGCAGCAATGTTAGGACAAAAAACCGTTGATCAAGCTGTGGAAAATGCCGCCCAATTGTGGGATAATCGGTAAGTAAGTTGGCGTTAAAAATTGTCGTTATGATGTCGTTATGACAAGGGAACAGGTAACAGGGAAGAGGCTTCGCCGTGAGCGTCAGCCGAACGGTTTTGGGGAACTTTACCTTTCGTTACTTATGTCCTTTTTTTTTCGTTCACCTACTTAATTGATGAGATTCTCAATAGCTTCGCTATCAGACAAATAAAATCTAAAAAAAAAGGAGAAATATAAAAATGACTATCCAAAAAATATTACATGAATATCAACAAACTTCCACCTCTCCCCGTGATTTAGGTGATAAATTTGAACGTTTAATGTTAGCTTATCTGAAAACTGATCCCTTTTATAAAGACCATTTTAGCCAAGTTTGGTTATGGATGGATTTCCCTAAACGCGGAAATATGCCAGATACAGGAATTGACTTAGTAGCATTAGAATGGTTAAAAGCTGAACCCCCCCTAACCCCCCCTACAAGGGGAGGAAATAGCGGTAATATCTGTCGAATTTTATCAAATGCGCGGTGTTTATCGGAAGGGGTGGATGTTCCTGCGTTAGATGCTGTGATGTTTCTCACTCCTCGTAATTCTGTCGTGGATGTGGTACAGTCCGTTGGTAGAGTGATGAGAAAAGCAGAGGGGAAAAAATACGGTTATATTATTTTACCGGTTGGTATTCCTGCTGATATACCTCCCGAAGTCGCTTTAAAAGATAATCAAAAATATCAGGTAATTTGGCGAGTTTTACAGGCTTTACGTTCTCATGATGAAAGATTTAATGATACTGTCAATAAAATAGAATTAAATAAACGTCGTCCTCCCCAAATTGCTGTTATTGGAGTGGGAGGTAAAACTGAAAATGATGGTAGTTCTCAAAGTGCAAAAAAAGGCAGTTCTTACAAACAATTAGAATTAAATTTTCCCATTGAAGAATGGAGAAATGCCATTTATGCGAAAATAGTTACTAAATGTGGTGATAGACAGTATTGGGAAAAATGGGCTAAAAATGTAGCGGAGATTGCTGATACTCACATTTCCCGAATTAAAGCATTATTAGAAAATTCAGAATCAGAAGCGAAAAAAGTATTTGATGAGTTTATCACAGGATTACATCAAAATATTAATCCTAATGTCACCGAAGATGAAGCCATTGAAATGTTATCTCAACATTTAATTACCAAACCGGTTTTTGATGCTTTGTTTGAGGGTTACGAATTTACTAAATATAACCCGGTTTCCCAGACGATGCAAAGAATGTTAGATGTGTTAGAAGGTCAATCTTTGCAGAAGGAAGTCAAGACTTTAGACAAGTTTTATCAAAGTGTGCGAGAACGCGCTAGTGGTATTGATAATGCAGAAGGAAAACAGCGGATCATTATTGAATTATATGATAAATTTTTCCGTGCGGCTTTTCCCCGGTTGGTAGAAAGATTGGGTATTGTTTATACTCCCGTGGAAGTGGTAGATTTTATTATTAAAAGTGCTGATTTTGCTTTAAAACAAGAGTTTGGTGTGGGTTTAACTGATGAAGGTGTTCATGTTTTGGACCCCTTTACCGGGACGGGTACTTTTATGGTGCGGTTGTTGCAAAGTGGGTTAATTAAACCAGAGGATTTACAACGGAAGTTTACCTCAGAATTGCACGCAAATGAGATTGTTTTATTAGCTTATTATATTGCAGCAATTAATATTGAGGAAAGTTATCATTTTTTAACTCAATCTTCTCTACCCGTTGATGTAGAGACGTTCCATGGAACGTCTCTACATTCACACAATGCAACCTCTTTACATGGTTATCAACCTTTTAATGGCATTGTTTTAACGGATACTTTTCAAATGTTTGAAAATGCAGGTTATTTGTTAGAAAGTATCTTTCCTGAAAATAATCAACGGGTTATTAATCAAAAGCAAAGGGATATTACTGTTATTATTGGTAATCCTCCTTATTCTGCTGGACAAACAAGCGAAAATGATGGTAATAAAAATCTCAAATATGAAAATTTAGATCAAAAAATTGCTAATAGTTACGCTAAATATTCTAGTGCTACTAATAAAAATAGTCTTTATGATTCTTATATTCGCGGTTTTAGATGGGCAAGTGATAGAATAAAAGATCAAGGTATAGTTTGTTTTGTTAGTAATGGTTCATTTATTGATAATAATGCAATGGATGGATTTAGAAAATGTTTAGTTGATGAATTTACTAGCATTTATTGTTTTAATTTACGAGGTAATCAAAGAACTTCGGGAGAACAATCAAGAAAAGAAGGGGGTAAAATTTTTGGTTCAGGAAGTCGTGCTACTATTGCGATTATTTTCTTAATCAAAAATTCCAGTAAGAAATCAGAAAATAAGGTATTTTATCATGATATTGGTGATTATTTAAGTCAAAAAGAAAAATTAGATATTATTAAAGATTTCGGTGATATTTCTACTATGAAATGGCAAGAAATCACCCCTAATGAAAATCATGATTGGATTAACCAACGCAATGATGATTTTGAAAGTTTTATTTCATTGGGTGATAAAAAAGATGCAACTAGTAAAACTATTTTTGATGTTTATTCAAGAGGTCTTGAAACTACTAGAGATATTTGGGTTTATAACTTCTCTTATCAATCAGTTATTGATAATATTACGAGAATGATTGATTTTTATAACCAGCAAGTTGAAGAATTTAAAGAATATTTAAAAGATAAAAGATTTGTTAATACTAAAGATAAGGAAAAGCTGGTAGAATCTTTTGTTGATACAGACACAAAAAAGATTAGTTGGTCAAGTAGTCTTAAACAACAATTACAAAGAATAAAAATTATTGAATATCAAGAAAAATCTATTGTAAAAGGTATATATAGACCATTTTGTAAACAATGGATATATTTTGACAATTATCTAAATCATCGAGTTGGCCAAATGCCTAAAATTTTCCCAAATCAAAACTTAGAAAACTTAGTAATTTGTGTAACTGGAATTGGTGTTACAAAAGATTTTAATGCTTTAATAGTAAATACACTTTCTGATATTCAACTACAAGCAAATGGTCAATGTTTCCCCTTATATACCTACGAAAAACAAAGCGAACTAGGAGAACTATTTGCAACAGCAACCACAGAACAATACACCAAAAAAGAAAACATCCCCGATAGCATTTTCAAAGAATATCAGCAAAAATATGAAGACACAACCATCACCAAATCAGACATCTTCTATTACATTTATGGAGTATTACATTCACCCGAATATAAACAACGCTTTGCGTCAGACCTGAAGAAAATGTTACCACGAATCCCCTTTACAGCCGATTTTTGGACATTCAGTAAAGCGGGAAGAGAATTAGCATATTGGCATATAAACTATGAAACCATAGAACCTTATGAATTAGAAGAATTTAAAAAAGAATTATATTTAGATGAGGAAGATTATCGAGTCGAAAAAATGGTCTTTGGTAAGAATAAAAACGGCCTAGATAAAACCATCATCATCTATAATAGTAAACTTACTCTATCCCAAATCCCCCTAGAAGCCTACGAATATATAGTAAATGGCAAATCAGCCCTAGAATGGATAATGGAAAGGTACAAAGTCACTAAAGATAAGGATAGTGGCATAATTAATGACCCTAACCATTGGTCAGAAAATCCCCGTTATATAGTGGATTTAGTCAAAAGGATTGTGAGAGTCAGTTTAGAAACCGTGAGAATAGTTAAAAGTTTACCACCATTGAATGAATGGTAATATTCGTAGTAGGAGTAATTCATGAATTACCCCTACAAATAAACGGGATAACGATAAAATCATCAGCGTTTATCCGCGTTTATCTGCGTTCAATATTATTATTGTCAGAATCAGGAATAATAAAATCTCAAATATTAAATTCACTGTGTGTTACTTCAACAAGTTGAAAAATATCTCATCTGCTAAGATATAATTTTGATATGACAAGATTTATTCATGATCAATTCGCCAAAGACTATTTAGAAGAACTACTCAAAAATTACGGAGAAGTTCAAGCACCTAGTCGTGTCGCCGGAGAAGTCCGAGAAATTGATGTTTACTTTTCTCCCTATCCCCAAGCCAATTCCAGTTTACAACTTTTAGGTATATTAGGTAAATTTGCATCTACTCCCGCGATTTTTGAACCATTTCGCAATCCTGCATCAGCCGATGAAATTTGCGATTGTTTGTTAAAGTTATTAGAAGTAAGAGGAGTGTTAAAAAGAGAAGCAAAACGCAATAAAACAAATTTCCAAGAAGCAGAAACTCCGAAATTATGGATACTGACACCCACAGCCTCGCCAGAGATTTTATCTAGTTTTAATGCTACCTTAAAAACCGATTCTTTACCGGGTATATACTATTTAGGTTCAGCATTGCGTACAGCTATAGTTGTGATTCATCAACTACCCCGTACAAATGAAACTCTTTGGATTAGAATGTTAGGAAAAGGAACTGTTCAAAAACAGGCTATTGAGGAATTAGCGGAGTTAGCACCCAGTCACCCTTTTAGAAGAATCACGTTAGAATTACTCTACAACCTGCAAAAACACCTGGGAGTCAATCAAGAATTAGAAGATAAGGAGATAATTATGAGATTAGCACCATTGTATCAACAAGATAGAGCGTTGGCGATTCAA
>NZ_KE384601.1:17562-19897 GCF_000426905.1 Dolichospermum circinale AWQC131C | reverse complement strand
AGGTAAAATCGAAGGTAAAATCGAAGGTAAAATCGAAGGTAAAATCGAAGGTAAAATCGAAGGGGAAACATTGTTAATTATCCGTCAATTAAACCGACGTTTTGGCGAAATTCCAGTTTCTTTAATTGAAAGGATTCAAAAATTACCTCTGGAGAAATTAGAAGTTTTGGGAGTGGAATTATTATATTTTACCAACGCCGATGATTTAGAAACTTGGTTAAATCAAAATTAAGAATAACACTTCAGGAATTAAATACAAATCCTCAATTGTCTGAATCAGGATTTTCAAGATTAAAAGATGAACAGGATTAATAATTTATCCCCAAATCCTATAAATCCTGATTCTGACAAAATAATTAATAACAATCCTGTAAATCCTCAAATCTTCGACATCATGATATGGCTAAAAAATAACCAATTAAATACAAAGAACCACATAAAACAACTTGATTATCTGTAGCACTAAAAGCAGCATCTAAAGCTGAAAATACATCTTGATATATATGACAAAAATTCAAATCTGGACAAATTGATGTTCCTAACTTAGCTAATTCTTCTAAATCCGCTGAATTGCTGTCGGGGACTGGAACTAAATATAATTTATCTCCTGGTTTGAGAAGTTCCTGAAAAATATCACCATGATCTTTAGTGGCCAGCATTCCCATGACCCAAGTGATATTTTTGGTGTTGAGTGTATCTACATAATGACGTAAAACATTAGCTGAGGCTGGGTTGTGTGCGCCGTCAATGAGGAGTTTTTGCTGTTTCCAGGTTATCCATTGCATTCTCCCTGGCCACTTGGTTTTAGCCATACCATTAATAATAGCTTCCTCAGAAATTTGCCAATTCTGTTTTTGCAAGATTTCCAAAGCTGCTATTGCTAAGGCTGAATTATGTAATTGAATTTGTCCCTGTAATGGTAAAGGATATTTTATAAATTGAGAACCTTCTATTTTTTGATATTCGGCCCAATTTTGATTAATTTGACGAGAGGGTTTAGGGGTAAAAATCGGACATTTTAGTTCTAATGTACGCGATATCACGACTTTTTGGGCTGCTTCTGGTAATGAACCCACCACCACCGGACATCCGGGTTTGATAATTCCCGCTTTTTCTCTGCTAATATGGGCTACAGCCGGTCCTAGTTGTTGCCAATGTTCTCGACTTATGGAAGTAATTATTGTCACTAAAGGGTGATCACAGACATTAGTGGCATCTAAACGTCCTCCTAGTCCGACTTCAATTACCGCAATATCAACTTGTTGCTGGGCAAAATATAACCAAGCTGCTGCGGTAATTACCTCAAATTGGGTAGGAGATTCTTCACTTGGATTAATTGCCGTTTGAACTTGAAGTATTAATTCACACAGTTTATCACTATTAATTGCTTGTTCATTCACACAGATACGTTCTGTCCAATCAACCAAATGGGGCGAGGTGTAGCGTCCAGTTTTATAACCAGCTTCAGTAAGTACCGCAGACAGATAAGCACAAACAGAACCTTTACCATTAGTACCAGCGACATGAACAATTGGCACTCGGTGATGGGGATTTCCCAAAGTTGCCAATAAATTGACAATTCGAGATAACCCCAAATTGACACCAAAATGCTGAAAAGGTTGGAGTAGGGAATCTATGCTCATGGGAATTGTGTAATTGGTAATTTGGTAATTAGATTAGAATTGGTAGAACTCTTGCCTATTCTCTGTTCCCTGTTCCCTGTTCCCTATTCTCCAAATTACGCTTCTTTGCTCAAAAAGTTTTGTATTTGTCTAATAGCAGCAGCGCCGATATTAAAAGCAGCCCAACTAGCAGCGATCGCTAAAGGTGCTAAAACAATTACTACACGAGTATCAATGTCCATATTTAGAAACCCTCTGTAAATTAAAAATTTTAAGTTTTTTGACCAAGAAATTTTAGATTTTAGATTTTAGATTTTAGATTGGGAATTTTGGCCGTTGCCCCCTACAATTTCAGGGACGAACTAACCCAAAATTGCTAATGTAAAATCCCCAAGCTCCACACTTGAGGGTGGAGTCAATCCAAAATCCAAAATCGTAAATCCAAAATCCACTGACATACCTCCTCGTTCTTTCATGAGCGAGGATTCTTTGACACTGCACTGACTGGTGCTACCGAAAAGTAGTCTTATCCAGTAGACCTGTCCGTTTATAGTCTCCCAATGCCCTGTGGCGACTATACCTAGTTTACTATAAAGCTGTCCTAGAAGAACGGGGATTGTATCCGATTTTTTTTGGTCAACAGTTCTCAGTTTTGATCGAGAACTAAAGTGGGGAATTTTTTCAAGGTTGTATGTAAAGTTTACAGGATTTAA
>NZ_KE384601.1:8657-17552 GCF_000426905.1 Dolichospermum circinale AWQC131C | reverse complement strand
AAAATATCTCTCAAATCCTCATTTCTCCGTGACCTCTGTGCCTGGAGTGGTTCGTTATTCCATAAAAATGAATTACCAATTACCCATTACCAATTACCTATTACCAATTACCCATTACCAATTACCCATTACCAATTACCCATTACCAATTACCAATTACCAATTACCAATTACCAATTACCCATTACCTACTCAGCATGAAGGAGGGCTAATTGATAGTATTTTTCCGCGTGTGCAATAAGTTCAGTGATTTCGGTGTCTGTGAGTTGACGAACCACCTTACCAGGGAGGCCGAGAACTAGAGAACCAGGGGGGACATTTTTGGTAACTACAGCACCCGCACCGATCATACTACCTGCACCGACTCTGACACCATTTAAGATAATAGCACCAATACCAATTAAACTACCACGTTCAATGTGAGCAGAATGGACGACAGCCCGATGTCCAACAGTGACATAATCTTCTAAAATGGTTGGTAAACCCGGATCACCATGGAGAATTGCACCGTCTTGAATATTTGTACATTCGCCAATTTCAATCCGTTCTACATCACCTCTAACCACAGATCCATACCAAACACTGGCTCTGGCTGCTATGCTTACAGAACCAATGATTATAGCGTTAGCTGCCACAAAAGCAGCTTGAGAAAATTCAGGAGATTTTGAGCCAGAAGAGATAGACACGATAGAATATGGATATTGTACCCAGGAACACTGGAGAAACTCCAACCTTTAGGGCTGGTTGTTAAACCAGAATATCATAGCCTTGCCCGTCCATGGTCAGGCAGTTGTGAGACTTGTTCTCAGACACTATCCTCACTTTTATGCAGGAGTAAGCAAGTCATCTAAAGTAGTGGAGCAGGAGTGTAAAGTTAAACCTACTGGTGCTGGCAGAAAAACAATACTATGTTTATACGCACTTCATGATCAATCCAGGCTTTCAGTACCCGATATTTGGCCCTGAAATACAGTGTCCCCACTGTCGCCAAAATATCTCAGCTTTGACATTGACGGATACTTATTTGTGTCCCCGTCATGGCGCATTTGAAGCTGAACCTAAAACTGGGGAGTTGGTTCATTTACAGTCCGGTCGTCATTGGCGCAGATGGGATGGTGAATGGTATCGTCAACATACTCATCCTGATGGGATTCGGTTTGAAATTCACGAAGCTTTAGATAAGCTTTATACTCAAGGTTATCGGGCTACGAGAATAATTGTTGCTAACCGTTATCAGGAGTTAATGAGTGGCTATTTGGAACGTAGTACACCCTGGCGTTCTGGACAGGGGGAAGTTACTACAGGGGCGCGGTTATATGGCTTACCTGTAGATTTTAGCCCTGATTCTGCCGCAGAACCTTGTTGGGAAGTGATTAATTTTGATTTGGATAAAGAACCTGGTGTCCCGGTGCGTTACCCATATTTCCGGTTGTTTGAATAGGTAATAGGTAATGGGTAATAGGTAATAGGTAATGGGTAATGGGTAATGGGTGATTGTAAATATCTTCTTGTATTCCTACCTATTCTCTTTTTTGGGTTTTAGGTTGTAGATTAATCCAAAATCTAAAATCCAAAATCCGAAATTCTATGCACCATACTTCTATTAGAACGGCAAATATCCATTTAGCGATCGCTTTTTATGAAACACTAGGGTTTACGGTGGGCGATCGCTTCACCACCGGTTATACTCTAGCTTGCTGGATGGAAGGTTTGGGAGGGAGAATTGAACTGATCCAAATTCCCCAACCAAAACCAGCCCCAGATGCTTTTGAGGATGAACATTATGTGGGTTACTATCATCTGGCTTTTGATTTAACACATACTACACCAGATTTATCCACTTGGCTAGAAAGTTTAAAAACACGGTTAGCTGCAATAGAAAGTCTACCACCTCTAAAGATTCTTTTGCAGCCTACACAGCAGCAAATTGGCGATAACATTTTAGAAGTTGCGTTTATCGCTGATTTTGATGGTTTACCTCTGGAGTTTATACGGTTTTTGCATAAATGCCCCGAAAATTAGTATTTATGCCTTTTGGATGATATAATACTTTTCCCTTTCAGGTACATTTTTATTTTCCAGGGGGTACTGAGGAAACATTTGCTCAATTTTTCTAGTCCATCAATATATGTAATCTAAGTTACATATATCTATTCGCCAAAGATATGTCTTTTTTTTCTCTAGCACAACGACATCGCTTTTTTTTACTGATCTTCAGTCTTTGGGTAATAGCCGCATTTTCATTAAATCACGATGCTGCTTTTCATCTCCAAGAAGGAGGTTTATCAACAACACCCTACAAGTCCAACCCGGAAAAATCCCTGGAAACACTAGTTACTAAAAAAACAGCCAATTTCGCCATTACAGCAAACGTGCGGAAAACAGTCCTCGACAATGGCTTAACTGTGATCACGAAGGAGGTTCATCATGCTCCCGTGGTGACAGTGCAAGTATGGTACAAGTTTGGTTCTGGTCAAGAAGCAATTGGGGTAAATGGCATTGCTCACCAATTAGAGCATATCATGTTTAAAGGTACTAGCGATCGCCCAATTCAATTTGGCCAGTTATTTAGTGCTTTGGGTAGTGATTCTAATGCTTTTACCAGTTATGACCAAACCGCATATTACAACACTGCTCAAGGGCATAAACTCACCTCTCTATTAACTTTAGAAGCAGATAGAATGAAAAACTCACTCATAGATCCTCAACAGTTAGCTAGTGAGAAACAAGTGGTGATTTCTGAATTACTTGGTTACGAAAATAGCCCAGAATATCGTTTAAAACGTGCTGTGATGAAGTCGGTTTTTCCTAATCATCCTTACGGTTTACCCATTGGTGGTACTAAGGCTGATGTAGAGAAATTCACGGTTGAACAATTAAGAGAATATTACCAAAAATTCTACAGTCCTGACAATGCTGTTTTGGTAATTGTCGGGGATTTTGACACCACACCAACGTTAAAAAGTGTTAAATCTATTTTTGGTAAAATTCCTAAAGGTCAATATTCACCTCATAATCTTATAACTCCATCCTATTCCCCATCACCTGCAATTAAACTACAAGAACCGGGAGGAAATCCATTACTACAGATAATCTATCCGCTTCCTCAAATTAATCAACCAGATGTACCTGCTTTAGAGGTCATGGATTATATCTTAACTGCGGGCAAAAATTCTTACCTATATCAAGAGTTGGTAGAATCGGGTTTAGCTAGTGATTTGAAAGCAAATGTCGCTAGTTTACGGGCTGGTGGCTGGTATGAAATATTAGTAACTGCTGCGGAAAATCAGGATTTGCATAAAATTGATGCAAAGGTAATAAAGGCATTAAAAGAAGTTATTAAAATTGGTGTCACTACAGAACAAGTAGAACGAGCAAAAAGCCAATTAACGGCTTCAGTTATTTTAAATAATCGTGATATAACCAGTCAAGCCATGCAATTGGGTAATGATCAAATCACAACAGATAATTACCAATATACAGAAAATCATTTAATAGATATTCGGGAAGTTAAACCTGAGGACGTAATTAATGTCATCAATAAATATCTACAACCAGAAGCACGGACAGTGGGATTTTTTGAACCTACTCAACAAACAGGTACAAGTCTGATCAAATCTGAGTCCGGGATAAAAAAAGATAATTTTGTCGCTGATATTACTGTAGTCCCAGCAGAAGTAAAGAAATATTTACCACCTGTAGATATCTTACCGAAAAAAGGAACAAGAGAAATACCCCAGGAGTTAAAATTTGCTAATGGGTTACACATACTACTATTACCAGATAAAACTACACCCACAGTAACTTTAAGCGGACATATTAAAGCAGGAACAGAATTTGATGGAAGTGATAAGGGAGGATTAGCCTCTTTAGTAGCAGCAAATCTGATGAATGGGACGAAAACCAAAGATATGCGGACTATTGATCAAGAATTAGCAGCAAAAGGCGCAAATTTGGACTTTCAAGCCTATCGGGAAGGTGTGAGGATCAAAGGTAGCAGTTTAGCAGTAGATTTACCGATTTTACTAGGAACATTGACAGACGTAATTAAAAATAGTACATTTCCACAAAAAGAGTTTAAACTCTCACGTCAACAGGCTTTAACCTCCCTAGATTCAGATTTAGATGATCCTGAAAAGATTGCAACTCGTATCTTCCTTCAATCTATTTATCCGAAAAAACACCCACTACATAGCTTTCCGACAGCAGAGAGTATTCAGAGTATTAAACGTCAAGACGTGATAGCTTTTAAAGCCCAACATTATCGTCCAGATACTACAGTATTAGCAATTGTAGGCGATTTTGATATTAACAAAGTGCGATCGCTCATTCAAGCACAATTAGGAAATTGGCAAGTAAAAGGCCAACCACCAGTGGTAAAATACCCCAAGGTGGAGATGCCGAAAAATGTAATTAATGTTAATCCCGTTGTTCCTGGTAAACCCCAAGCGATTACTTATATGGGTTATACAGGGATTAATCGTCAAGATAAACGATTTTATGCGGCGATGGTCTTGAATCAAATTCTCGGAGGTGATACATTATCAAGTAGACTGGGGGCGGAAGTGCGCGATCGTCAAGGCTTAACCTACGGAATTTATAGTAATTTCATCACAGGTAAGAATGTCGGCACATTTTTAATTGAAATGCAAACCAGTCCAGAAGACGCACACAAAGCGATTTCCAGTACCCGTGACCTGCTCAAACAAGTTCACCAACAAGGTGTTACCCTAGAGGAGGTAGAAACAGCCAAAGCTAATTTAATCAGTAATTATAATATTTCCTTAGCTAGTCCAGAACAACTCAGCGAAAGAATGGTCATGAATCAGGTTTATGGCTTAAATCAGGTAGAATTGCGCTCATTTATCAGTAAAATAGAGCAGGTTAAATTAAGTCAAGTCAATCAAGCTGCTCGTGAGTTACTTCACTCTGATAAAATTGTTGTCGTGACAGCAGGTCCGCCAATTCTAGCCCATAAAAACATCAAGTGAGTATAGTTATGAGTCATTGTCAAAGGTGTAATCTACAACTATCTATTTAGCTATGAGTAAATTTTTGACTCTTATTTTTTCCCTGATCATGAGTATAGTCATCATGGGTACATCTCCAGCAACAGCAGAGAATCTATCGCATAATCTCTTAAAACAACCAGTTACAGAAATTACAGTCAGCTTGAGTAATACTGCTAATGAATTAAAATTTGAACCGAATTACTTAGAACTTATCCCTGGTAAACGTTACAATCTGAAATTAAATAATCCTAGCTCCCAAAAACATTATTTTACTGCTAAAGACTTTGCTGATGGAATTTGGACACAAAAAGTCGAAGCGGGTAAAGTTGAAATCAAAGGTAATATTCACGAACTAGAACTTAAACCTGGTGCAGAAGCAGAATGGGTGTTTGTCCCCATAAAATCAGGAAAATATGCTTTACGATGTACTATAGCTGGACACACAGAAGCGGGAATGAAAGGAGAAATTGTGATTAAGTGATCATCTGTTTCTAGAGGCGCGAAAATAAGTTAACGTAAATATAGATATTTTTGGCAATAAATCTCAACAAATTCACACTTAATCAGTAAAGCACCAGTAATTTCTCAATTTAATGATGAACATTTTCACCAGCCTACTTTCGCAACCAGTCGAGCTAAAACCCGAAAAACAACAACGCAGAGGGATTGAAATTAAATCACCCCGTGAAATCGAAATTATGCGGCAATCAGCTAAGATTGTAGCAACCGTCCTCAAAGAAATTTCTGAGCTAGTACAGCCAGGAATGACAACTGCCGATTTAGATGCTTATGCTGAAAAACGTATCCGGGAAATGGATGCAACTCCTAGTTTTAAAGGATACCATGGCTTTCCGGCTTCCATCTGTTCCAGTATTAATAACGAGGTTGTCCATGGGATTCCTAGCCCTAAAAAGGTAATTCGGTCTGGAGATGTTTTAAAAGTTGATACAGGAGCTTATTACCAAGGGTTTCACGGTGATTCTTGTATTACTATCGCTGTCGGTAATGTCACAGATGAAGCCGCAAAACTGATTAAAATAGCTGAAGAATCTTTATACAAAGGGATTGAACAGGTAAAAGCTGGTGTCCATTTGACGGAGATTGCAGGTGCAATTGAAGATCATGTAAAAGCCAATGGTTTTACGGTGGTAGAACAATTTACTGGTCATGGTGTGGGTAGAAATTTGCACGAAGAGCCGGCGGTTTTTAATTATCGGACTCATGAAATACCGAATGTAAAATTACGCTCAGGGATGACCTTAGCAATTGAACCAATTTTAAATGCTGGTTCTAAAAATACCAGAATTTTAGCTGATAGATGGACAGCGGTAACGGTTGATAATGCTTTATCGGCTCAGTTTGAGCATACGGTGTTAGTGACAGATACTGGTTATGAAATATTAACTGATAGGACGGAACTTTAACTATGATTTAAACTATGATTTTTGTGATTTGTCTGATTTAGTTAACAACTAACAACGGACAACTGACAACAGACCACTAACCAATTAAATTGTTAATTCCCACCAAGTTTTTTGACCAACCATACCATCTGCTGATAAATTTCGACGATTTTGAAAGGCTTTAACAGCGGTTTCAGTGATTGGTCCAAAAACGCCATCAACAGGTATTCCATAACCATTAGAGACTAAAAGTTTTTGTAAAACTCTGACAGATATACCTGAACTACCAAAACTAATCACGGGCATAGGATTTTTACGGGTTGTGGGATATCGTGTTGATGATTTAATATCTGTTGTTCCCATAATGTTCATGTCACCAGCATCAGCCAAAAGAAATTGTATCTGAGAAGAATTGGCAGACATTTGTTTTTGTGTAATTTGCTGAAAGATGTTGTTCCGACGAAAAGATATGGCTAAGGGATGAGTTAGGAAAGGTTCACTTATTTGTATAAATTCTGGTGGTGTAATTTGAGTCGAGGAAATTAACTGAGTTGATTGACTATTTGTTAATGGCACACCATTTTCTAAGTGAAACAGGGTTTGGTTTAATGGGAAATGGGTAATATTTAGTTCTCTTGGATTAAATACACCTATCATCAGCAGTCCGATTTCAGTCATTGTATTTTATGGATAAAATTAATCGCTTGGGAAAGGGGAAAAACCAAATATAATTACTGTATAAAACTACTAATCAAGAAGTTGATATCAAAGGGATGATCTGATTTGAGACTACAGAAATTATTAGTTTTAGTCATCTATCTTAAGGGAGTTAAAATTTTTAAAAAAATATTTAAGTAGGTGAACGTAAAAAAACCGATATAAGTAAAGAAAAGTAAAGTTGCCCAAAACCTGTTCCCTGTAACCTATAACCTGTTCCCTGTTCCCTGTAACCTGTTCCCTATAACCTGTAACCTATAACCTGTTCCCTGTTCCCTGCGATGCACTGAGCTTGTCGAAGTGTTCCCTGTTCCCTGCGATGCACTGAGCTTGTCGAAGTGTTCCCTATAACCTGTTCCCTGTTCCCTTGTCATAACGACAATTTTTCACGCCAACCGACTTATAGCAGATTGCAATGTGTTTGAACATAAAAAAATTCCCAATCTATTTAGATTAGATTGGGAATCTCAGACTTTGAATAGGATAATAGTTTAACCTGTTAACCAATACTATTGGCAAAGGGATGAAAGTAAAAGGCAAAACCCAATACAGTATAAGCTGCTAGAAGTAAAGTCCCTTCTAACCAATTAGATTTACCATCAGAACTAATACTATTAGCAATTAACACTGATACAGCAACGGCTACTAATTCAAATGGATTAAAATCTAAATCCATGGGTTGACCAATTATCCAACCAGCAATGACTAAAACTGGGGCTACAAATAGGGCAATTTGCATACTTGAACCCACAGCCACAGACATAGAAAGATCCATTTTATTTTTCATGGCTACAGTGACTGCGGTAGCGTGTTCAGCAGCGTTACCGATAATGGGGACTAAAATCACCCCGGTAAATAGTGCGCTTAAACCTAGTTTAGATGTAGCAACTTCTAGGGAACTTACTAATAATTCTGACTCAAAGGCAACTAACAAGGTACAGGCTAAAAGTACACCAGTCCACAACCAAATATTTGGTTTTTCATGGGAAACCTCTTCTTCTCCTTCTATTCCTTCTAAGTCTACTACACCAACTTCATACAAATACGCATGAGTTTTCATAGAAAATAGTAGTGTTAAACCGTAAACTAGAATTAAGACTATAGCCACTGCTAAAGAGAGATTCTGTACAGTTTTTTCGCTAATACCTGCCGAGGTATAGTTCATTGCAGTTGGTAGTAAAATGGCAATTACCGCCAAGTTCATGGAGGAGGCATTTACCCGCGCTACAACTGACTCAAATGTTTGTTCTTTGTAACGAATACCGCCTAGTAACATGGATAAACCCATGACTAGGAGTAAATTACCAATAATTGATCCAGTAATACTGGCTTTGACAACATCAATTAGGCCTGCATTCAGGGCAACTAAGGCAATAATTAATTCTGTAGCATTACCAAAAGTCGCATTTAAAAACCCGCCCAGAATTGGACCGACTACCACAGCTATTTCTTCGGTCGCAGTACCCATCCAAGCGGCTAGTGGTAGTATAGCTAATGCAGCAGTGATGAAGATTATTAAGTCTCCCCATTCTAAAAAGTGGGCTGCTAGAGATACGGGTATAAACAGCAGCATTACGGTGAAAATAATGTTCTTGATTGACATTTTTACCTTAATTTCAGGGGATCTGGCACAGATGTCTGAAATATCATCTGCATTTGCACACCTATCATATCTGCCAGGGCTGGTAATTGGTAATTGGTAATGGGTAATGGGTAAGGGGTAAGGGGTAAGGGGTAAGGGGTAATGGGTAATTGGCTTCATC
>NZ_KE384601.1:2768-8614 GCF_000426905.1 Dolichospermum circinale AWQC131C | reverse complement strand
TTGATAGCTTGCGTGGCGTAGCCATACAAGACTCAGTAGGTATCAATTCTGTCTTTCTTCCTGTGTTCCCTGTTCCCTGTAACCTGTTCCCTGTAACCTGTTCCCTGTAACCTGTTCCCTGTTCCCTGACCACACAAGTAAATTCACAAAATCAAACCGGATTCCTATAGTTGTATTCTTGTTTAGAAATGATTGTGATAAGATTTAGTTTTGTTTCTTATGTTTTATTTATAACTGATTTTGTGAGACAACAATTGTAGAAAGGTAGACATAGTAAGAATATTCTTCAAAATTGCACATTTATTTGGGTAACAAAATATGACTTCAGCAGCGGAAATACTAAGTAGTTCTGTCTCAATCTTACCATTAGATAAACGGGCTAAATACAGTCCTGAACATGATCCCCTGAAAATTGCTCAAGGGGTGTATGTTACAGTTCATGGTCATTTTTATCAACCCCCTAGAGAAAATCCCTACCTGGATGCGATTGAACGTCAACCCAGTGCTACGCCTTTTCATGACTGGAATGAGCGCATTCATTGGGAATGCTATCGTCCTAATGCTTTTGCAAGGATATTAAATGACCGTGGAGAAGTTGTGGGGATTGTGAATAATTATGAGTACATGAGCTTTAATATTGGTCCAACACTGATGTCGTGGTTAGAACGCTATGATGTGGAGGTTTATCAGCGGATTTTGGAGGCTGATGCTAAAAGTTGCCAACGATTAAATGGTCATGGCAATGCGATCGCTCAAGTATATAATCATATTATCCTACCCTTAGCCAACGAAAGAGATAAACACACACAAATTCGCTGGGGTAAAGAAGATTTCCGTTCGCGCTTTGGCCGTGATCCCGAAGGGATGTGGTTAGCAGAAACAGCCGTGGATTATGCCACCCTAGAGGCATTGGTAGCGGAAAAGATTAAATTTATCATTTTAGCACCTTCTCAAGCCCAACGTTGTCGTCCTTGCCCGACAGAGGATGATCCCCATAGTCAATGGCATGAGGTAGGGGGTAATCAGATTGATCCCACTCGTCCCTATCGTTGTTATTTGGATAGTCAGAAAACTGGAAAAAAATCACAGGCCTATATTGATATCTTTTTCTATGATGGTCCGATTTCGCGGGATATGGGTTTTAGTGATGTTGTCTATAATTCCCATCATTTTGCAGGCCGGGTGGGGGCGGCTATTCGTGGGGATCATCGTCGGTCCCAATTAATTTCTGTAGCCACTGACGGGGAGACTTTTGGACACCACAAAAAAGGCACGGAGAAGACTTTGGCCTATGCCTTTATTGGTGAGTTTCCTCGTCATGGTTGGACTGTCACCAACTACGCCCATTATTTGAGTTTAAATCCTCCTAGTTGGGAAGTCCAATTAAAGCCCGTCACAGCCTGGAGTTGCGCCCATGGTGTGGATAGATGGCAAGATGATTGTGGTTGTGGTGGTGAAGGGGGTGTGTGGCATCAAAAATGGCGGCGGCCGTTACGAAATGCGTTAAATTGGTTACGGGATCAGTTAATTGATGTTTATGAAAAACATGGTAGTGTATTATTCCGTGATCCTTGGCAAGCAAGGGACGAATATATTCATGTCATGTCTGACCGTTCTCATGCTAATGTTAGCCATTTTTTATCTCGTCATCAAACTCATAAACTAGACGCTGGTGAACAGGTAGAGGCTTTACGCTTGTTGGAAATGCAGCGTCATTCTTTACTAATGTTCACTAGTTGCGGCTGGTTTTTTGAAGAAATTTCCCGCCCGGAGGGAACACAAATTTTACGTTATGCCGCCCGTGCTTTAGAATTAGCAGGAGATGTCTCAGGTGTACAGTTAGAAAAGGGTTTTCTTAAACGCCTGATGTTAGCTCCTAGTAATGTGGAAGAGTTTAAACATGGGGCAGATATATATCATAAATTGGTATTAACTGCTCAAATTGGATTTAAACAAGTCGCTGCCCATTATGCTATTACTTCCTTATTTAATCATCGCAAAAATACTGTTTCTGGACAAGATACAGATAAACAATCCCATGGTAATAATCAGCGAGTCTATTGCTATACTGCCCATGAGTTAGATTACCATAAGCAGCGCATTGGTCCGTTAACTATGGTAGTAGGACATTTGCAGCTAGTGTCAGATATTACCTGGGAAAGTGAAAATTTAATATTTGCTGTACTGCATTTGGGGGGGTGGGATTTTCACTGCTGCATTCAACAGTTTACTGGCAGACGTAACTATGCTGAAATTAAAGAAAAGCTGTTTACAGCCTTACAGCAGGCCAGTGTAGCTCATGTTATTTTGGTCATGACTCAAGTATTTGGGGGTGAAGCCTTTAGTTTACAAACTCTATTTGCTGAAGAACGTCATCGGATTATGCGGTTGTTAAGTCAGGAAACATTGGCACGACTAGACCAATTATATACTCAAGCGTATCGTGATAATTACGGTGTCATCATCGCTTTTCATCGAGATGGATTAGAAGTACCACGGGAATTACAAGTAGCAGCGGAAATTGCTTTAGGACATCGTTGTTTGATAACATTGCGATCGCTACAGCAAGCGCAGCTATCGCTAGAACAAAATATTAATGAAGCACAATTAAGCTGGAATCTAATGGTAGAATTGGAGGCGATATCTCATGAAGCTGAACAGCTTCGTTGTCAATTAAATATTCCCGAAGGCAATCAAATCCTAGAACAATTAATAGTTAGGTTATTGTGGCAATTATTGTATGATGCCAATAGCAATTTGGATACAGATATCCAACGGTTAGAACGGTTAATTGATATTGGTTATAAGCTGCATATTGGCATTAATTTAAACCAATCCCAAGAACTATATTGGAGTTGTTTACACAGTCAAATATTGCCACGAATTACCAATATTAACAGTGAAGCAGAAACCGTGCAATGTCGTCAATTGCTGAAATTAGGGCAAAAACTAGCGGTTGATGTTAATCCATTTTTAGATAAATTAGTGTAAATTTGTAGGGTGGGCAATGCCCACCAAAAGCTAAAACAAAAGCTAAAATTTTATCTGAAAATTTTCATCTTTTTTCTGTGTTTTTATGGTAGTTTGTTACTGAACAAAATATGAACCCTGAAAACCTCTTGACCGTTGCCTCTTGCTTCTTGCCCTGCTATGATTCTGCGATTTATGATGTTAATTAAAAACCGTTATCGTTTGATCAAACAGATTGCTAAAAGGGAATTTTATCAAACATTTCTTGCAGTAGATGAAAATCAATTTCCTCCCCTTGCTTGTATTGTTCAAAAATTGTTGTCTCCACAGCAAACACTTGAAGATTTTGAATATCAAGCACAGCAATTAACAGAATTAGGTAAACATCCTCAAATTCCCAAATTAATCACCCATTTTACAGAAGACAAATATGATTATTTAATTCAGGAATTTATCGAAGGTGATAATTTAGCTACTGTGTTAGAAAAGCAAGGTGTTTTTCATGAAAATCAGATTTGGCAAGTTTTAAAAAGTTTATTACCCGTTCTCAGTTTTATTCATAATCATCAAATTATTCACCGCAATATTAACCCAGAAAATATTATTTCCCAGACCGTTAACCAAAATCAAAATTTATTAGAAAATCTATTTTTAACTGATTTTACAGTCGTTAAATTTGTCAATAGAAATCAATCAAAAGATGATATAGTTGGGAGTCCAGAATATATTTCTCCAGAACAAATACAAGGTAAAGCCGTTTTCGCAAGTGACTTATATAGTTTAGGTGTAACTTGTATTTATTTACTAACTCACATACCACCCTTTGAATTATTTAATATTACTCATCATAGCTGGATATGGCGAGATTATTTAACTAATCAAATTAGTGAACATTTAGCGCAAACCCTGGATAAACTGGTAAAACACAATTTACAAGAACGCTGGAAATCAGCAAATGAACTTATTTACAATTTGGGAATTAAAGCTAATGATTTACGTTTATCATCTCATATTTCCCAGGATGATTGGCAACTTTATTATACAATCAAAAATCAAATTCATAGTCCTATTAATACCATAGCATTAAGCCCTGATAGTCAAATTTTAGCAAGTGGTGAGGATGATAAAAGCATTAAATTATGGGATTTAAAAACTCAACAATTAATAGCTAATTTGAAAGGACATACCCAAGCCATAACAGCAGTTAAATTTAATCCCAATGGGACAATTTTAGCCACCGCTAGTGATGATAAAACTATCAAATTATGGGACATAAAAACATTAACAATAATTCAGACTTTAAGTGGACATTCCCACGCTGTCAAGTCTCTAACATTTCATCATAATGGGCAAATTTTAGCCAGTGGAAGTTGGGATAAAACCATTAAAATATGGGATATAAATACAGGTTTAGAACTTCACACTTTAACTGGACATAAATTACAAGTAAATGCTGTTGCTTTTAGTCCCCAAAGAGAACTTTTAGCTAGTGCTAGTCATGACAAAACAGTTCGTATTTGGCAACTACAAAACGGAAAATATAACTTATTAACAACTCTTTTAGACCATACTTGGGCAGTTTTGACAGTTGCATTTAGTCCCACCAATCAGAATTTATTGGCAACTGGTAGCGGTGATAATACCATTAAATTATGGGATATTAACACTGGTGAATTAATTAACACACTTTCCGGTCATTCCTGGTCAGTAGTAGCTGTAGCCTTTAGTACAGATGGGGAAATGCTAATTAGTGGCAGTTGGGATAAAACAGTGAAAATTTGGCAAATCAGCACAAAATCAGAAATTACCAGCCTTGTAGGTCATACAGACTCAGTATCTAGCGTTGCTATTAGCGATGATACAGAATTAATTGTCAGTGGTAGCAAAGACAAAACAATCAAATTATGGCGTAGATGATAATTGACAATAATTAATTATCGTCAATTATCAATTATCAGTTGAAAATAATCAGGCGCTACCAGTGAAGGCAACTTCTGGAAATTTTAATTGCGCTTCTGCCATTGGGCGTTTTCTGCCTTCTTCTTGCCAGTAGTTAATTACTTCCGTGGCTTTATTCAGCAACTCCACGCGGTCAACATCTGTAATCCAATGTTTGGATTCTAACTCTTTTTTTAGCTCTTCCCAGGCATCATTTCTGGGCCAAAAAAAGTATTTGGTTAAGGGACTAGAACCTTTACCAACCACTTGGTCAACTGCGAGGGCGACGTTTTCGTCTAACCAGAGAATTTTTAAAATGAACTTGGTCAATTACACCTCCGGGGAATATCCGGGTTTTTTGCTTGAGTTTGCGACCCCTCATTTTAACTCAATCTTTGACTAATTGACCAATATTTATCAGACAAATCTGATTTTTTTAGTTATTTTCTTGTTTTCCGTCCATAAAAGATGTTTCTGACCTCTACTATAAAAGGATGTATAGTTGCGTGTTAAAAAGAATTTTAATTATTCTATTTACACTTTATTAGATTTAATTGATTGTTAGTTTGCTTAACTGAGTTGTTTAAAGATTATCATCCCAATTCCCCATTCTCTTCAAAAAATTAGGTTTGCTGATACTATTAATTACTCAGTTTTTGTCAGGGAGGTAATTAATTATTTCTTGGTAGTGAAAATGGTAGTAAACATCATCAACATTCCCCCTACTAAAATCATGATTGCTAATCCCCCAGTGACTAAATCTAAAGTATTGTTATCTATGGTCATATTATTCATACTCCTCTAAATTGTATATTATAAATAATAATACACAAATAATAATACACAACAACAAATTAATAATGCAGATGTTGATCAAAAAGTGGCCAGTTTTTTGCAAAAATGTCCTGGTCTGCGGTTGGGAAAAGATACAGCAGTTC
>NZ_KE384601.1:0-2758 GCF_000426905.1 Dolichospermum circinale AWQC131C | reverse complement strand
TGAAGTACAGATATTAATAATAAAACTCTTGTGGTGCGGGCAAGATGCCCGCACAAGGTGTACTTCACTCAAGCTGAACTTACTGTAAGTTATGATTTATTAGCATAAGTGACTCATCTTGTACACAAAGAAAATCCATCTGCGTGGGTTTTAAGACACTGTGAACACACAATCAAGTATATTTTCCAGGAATACTATTATGTATCAAACAGATCCACCTCCTTCACCCCAAGAAGTGTTACCGACGATGTATGATCTCAAAAGTGAAGATCCAGAGGAGAAAGGTTTGCCTGATCAATTTCATTGGGATTTACAGGATGTTTTATGAGATAATGGAAATTAACCAACTTTAATAAATATCAAGGTGTGAAAAAATGAACTTACAAAAATTGCAACCTAGAGCAGCATTAAATAAAGCATTTCTGAAAATTAACCCCTGTAGAAATGATGTTGAAAATTTTAAAAATCATCTGCAAAATCTAATTAATAAAATTAATGAAGCGGAATCTGAGGAATTTCATAAAAATCTGATTGTGGATTTTTTCAAGAATACTTTTTATAGTGCAAATCATTTTATTAATACTAAGGGACGCAATGATCTAGTTATTTATAATGGTAAAGATGCTAAAAGTAGTGTGGGGGTGATTTTAGAATTTAAAAAGCCAAATAATAAAGGTGAAATGTTGAAAGTTGAGCATCTCAATACTAAAGCATTTCAGGAATTAGTTTTATATTTCTTGCGAGAACGTTTAACAGGAAAAAATTTAGAAATTAAATATTTAATCGCTACTAATATTTACGAATGGTTTATTTTCGATGCTCAAACCTTTGAAAACTTATTTATTGGTAATAAATCTTTGGTTAAACAATTTACTGATTTTGAAGCAGGGAGATTAACCAGCAAAAAAACTGAATTTTTCTATAAAGAAATTGCTCAACCGGCGATTAATGAAATTACCGATAAAATTACCTTTACCCATTTTGATATTCGAGAATATCAGGAATATTTAAACCCTGGTAAACATCCAGATGAACATAAGTTAATTTCCCTATTTAAACTATTTTCTCCAGAACATTTATTAAAATTACCTTTTATTAATGATAGTAATACCCTTGATAAAGGTTTTTACAGTGAATTATTACATATTATCGGTTTGGTAGAAACTAAAGAAGGTGGTAAAAAGCTGATTCAACGCAAAAAAGAACATGATAGAAATATCGGTTCATTAATAGAAAATGCTATTTCCCAAATTGATAGTTTAGATAAAATTTCTCGTTTAGAAAAACCCGAACAATTTGGAGAAACCTATCAAGAACAACTTTTTAATCTAGGTTTAGAATTAGCAATTACTTGGATGAATAGAATCCTGTTTTTAAAATTATTAGAAGCTCAATTAATTAGATATCATAAAAATGACCTGTCTTCGGGATTCTTGAATTTACAAAAAGTTGCAAATTATGATGATCTCAATAGTCTATTTTTTAGTGTTTTAGCGCGTAAACCACAGGAAAGAAGTCAGAATTTACAACAAAAATTACAAGAAAGATTTGCTCATGTTCCTTATTTGAATAGTTCTTTGTTTGAACCGACAGACATTGAACAAGAAACTATTTGTATTAGCAATTTGAGAAATGAAAAATTGCCCATTTTCCCTGGTACTATCTTAAAAGATAATAATGGTAAAAAACTGATCGGAGAAATTAATACCTTAGAATATCTGTTTGCTTTTCTCAATGCTTACAATTTTAGTAGTGACATTGGGGAAGAAATTCAGGAAGAAAATAAAAGGTTAATTAATGCTTCTGTATTGGGTTTAATTTTTGAGAAAATTAATGGTTATAAAGATGGTTCTTTCTTTACCCCCGGTTTTATTACTATGTATATGTGTCGGGAAACCATTAGAAGAGCGGTTATTCAAAAGTTTAATGATCTTAAAGGTTGGAATTGTAAAACTATTGATGATTTATATGATCAAATCGAGGATAAAAAAGCAGCTAATGATATTATTAACAGTTTGAAAATATGTGATCCTGCTGTGGGTTCAGGACATTTTTTAGTTTCTGCTTTAAATGAAATTATTGCGATAAAAAGTGAGTTAAAAATTTTACTGGATAGACAAGGTAAGAGATTAAAGGAATATAGTTTTGAGGTTGCTAATGATGAGTTAGTTGTCACTGATGAGGATGGTTTATTATTTGAGTATAACCCGAAAAATCAGGAAAGTCAACGAGTACAAGAAACTCTATTTCATGAGAAACAAACGATTATTGAAAATTGTTTATAAGGAAAAATATTTAATTGGTATCCTTAACTCTCAAGTTATTTGGTATGTTTTGAGAAATATTTGTGTTGTCAGAAGTGGTGGTTATATTGAAGTTAAACCTCAATACTTTGAACAAATTCCTATTCCTAAAATTTCTCAACGTGATCAAGATATTTTAACACAATTAGTTGATCAAATTCTCAACGCTAAAAAATTAGATCCGAATGCAGATACAACCGCATTAGAAACAGAAATTGATCAAATGGTTTATCAACTATATAATTTAACAGCAGAGGAAATTCAAATTATCGAAAGTTCTCAATAATATCGCTTTATCCATGTCCCCAACTTCTGATATTAATTAGTTTTCGTAGGTTGGGTTAAGCGACAGCGCAACCCAACAAATGCTTGAAAATGTTGGGTTTCCTAAGGTCAACCCAACCTACTCAATATCTGATTCAGACAATTTATAATTTAAAGATTTTATTCGTCAA
>NZ_KE384600.1:60421-79687 GCF_000426905.1 Dolichospermum circinale AWQC131C | reverse complement strand
TCGATGCCAGGTTTATTATTTACAACTACATCACCCCCTCTATTTATTTAGTGGGGGTTTTGTGTTTAAAGATTTACCTATCCCCTTTTATCTTCTTCCAATGAACCACGAAGAAAGCAAAGAACAGGAAGGAAAGGAGGTTTGAGAGATATTTTACGTAAGTCCTATTACAAAATGAAGTGCATAATGTGGCATATAAAAAAAGTTTATGGGTGGGAATTGGTTGTCAAAAAGGAATTTCCCAGGAGTTAATTAAAGCTACTATTGAAAAGGTTTTCCAAGAGTACCAACTTGTGTATAATGAAATAGCTGGAATTGCAACTATTGATAAAAAATCTTCAGAAATTGGTTTGGTAGAATTTTGTGATTTAGAAAATTTACCTTTAAAAACTTTTAGTTCTGAATTTTTAAATAATGTATTTGTTCCTAATCCTAATAATGCTATTACTAAGTTAGTGGGAACATCTAGTGTAGCCGAGGCATCAGCAATTCTTGCAGCTTCAGAAATCACATCTGGGGAAATAACTTTATTAGTTCCTAAACAGATTTTTCGATTCCAAGACAATGGAGGAGCGCTAACTCTAGCCGTTGCTCAACTGTACTGCATTTAATTTGTACTTAATTTGTATAATTATAGCGGACAGGACTTGTACTGAGCTTGTCGAAGTATGCCCGCACCACAATTTAAAAGTGATT
Source organism: Dolichospermum circinale AWQC131C (assembly GCF_000426905.1). Classification (NCBI taxonomy): domain Bacteria; kingdom Bacillati; phylum Cyanobacteriota; class Cyanophyceae; order Nostocales; family Aphanizomenonaceae; genus Dolichospermum; species Dolichospermum circinale. The sequence continues at coordinate 78,991 of NZ_KE384600.1, read as the reverse complement.
AAAAATTGATATTTAATCAATTGCATTAACAACTTGGTTAATAATACCAGAAACAATTGATAGGACTATTGAACCGAAAAAAGCGGGAATAAAACCCCGAATTTCAAACCCAGAACCGGGAGTTATGGAACTCGCAAACCATAGAGTTAAGGCATTAATTACAAATGTAAATAAGCCTAAAGTGATGAAGGTGATAGGAAATGCTAAAATCTGCAAAATAGGGCGAATAATGGCATTGACTAAACCAATGACAATAGCGGCCATTAAAGCAGCAGTAAAGCCACTGAGAATGATACCAGGGACAATTTTAGCTGTAATTAACAATGCTACCGCAGTACCAACCCAAGTCAAGAGGAAGTGTTTCATATTTTTATCGTTATTGGGAAGTGCGTTTTACAAAAACTTTCCATGTACCACCACCAACTACACCGTCAGGTTCTAGTCCGTAACGGAGTTGAGCAGATTTGACTGCTGTTACCGTGGATAATCCGAAATACCCATCTATTTTACCAGTTAAAAACCCCAGATTTTGTAGTTGTTTTTGCAACTTAATTACTTCTGGACCACTCATGCCTAAACGCAAAATTGGCCATCCCTCGGTTGTATATTGGATACCAGGTATTTGCTGATTAATAGGAGTTGGTTGAATTTTATTTGCGGGGTTTGTGGGTTTGATAGTTGGGTTATTAATTTTGGGTTTATTATTTATTTGACTGGGAATACTAGTAATACTATTGATAGTATTAGGTGATGAAGAGATATTTGCAGGACTAGGAAATAGTCTTTGCCAAGTAATATTATCTACATTACCATTCGGATTTAACCCAGCAGCTTGCTGAAAGCGATAAACGGCCATAGCTGTACCTTGCTGATACGTACCATTTACATCTCCCGTATAAAAGCCTAAAATTTTCAAAGCCGCTTGAAGTTCGGTAACGCGCTCCCCTTGACTACCCAGTTTTAGGAGAGGACGGTTAATTTTCGTTTCTAGGTTTGATTGAGCGGTTTTAAATGGCAGTGCTATTGATACTAATGCAGATGAACTAATTAATAGTGGTGTTGTTATTAACAATAATAAACAATAACAACAATTGGCGCTGAATTTGGGGATACTTGTTATGTGACTAACTTTCATAGAACTTTTATAACTTTTATATAAGTTTCCTATGCTCATATTATATTACACTGAGGGCGAGCAGATTTTGTTGGGTTTCCTTGGGTCAACCCAACCTCCGCAATTTCAAGTTGTTTTGAGATTAAGATGTTAAAAAATGACAGTCCCAATAGCTTCTTCTTGTCCAACTATAGACAAGTATGGTGCTTGTAAATATTTACGAGCAGATGTAATTGCCTCCGTTGCTGTGACATTATTAATTAGTTCGGGAAATTGTTGATCAAATTCAATTCCTAAACCTAAAATTTCATACCAACCATATATCTGAGCAATATGTCCATTAGTTTGTTTACCTAAAGCATATTGACCGATAATTTTGTTTTTAGCGGTTTGTAATGCTGCTGCTGATAGTTCGGTGTTACATAATAATTCTACTTCATGGCGGAGTCCTTGAAAAGCAATTTTGGTATTTTCTGGTGCAGTACCAATATAAACTATAAAGGCAGCGGGAAATAGTCGGGTAGAATAAATAGCAGATACATCATAAGCTAAACCCTGCTTTTCTCGCAATTCTACAAATAAACGACTAGAAAGACCATTACCTAAATAACTAGAAAGTAATTTAAGAGCGGCATATTCTGGGTTATTTACTGATGGTCCTAAATAACCTAACATAATAATAGATTGTTGGGTATTTAGGGGTTTAATACATGGTTTTGGTGAGATAATAATTGATGGTAAATTAAGAGGTTGTTTGATAGAAGTGGGTATTTTCCAATCACCAAAAATCTTTGTAATTAGCTTTTCTGCTTGTTCTGCTTTAATGCGTCCGGCAATGCTAATAACAATATTATCAGGACGGAAATGAGTTTGATGATATTCAACTAAGTCAGCACGGGTAATACTGCTCATGGTTGTTTCATCACCTAAAACTGACATAGAATAGGGATGATTTGCGTACATTACCTGACGCAATTGTTCAAAAGCTAGGTGAAAAGGTTGCTCTTTTTGGGAACGAATATCTTGAATTGCTAATCGTTTTTCTAATTCTATTTGATTTTCGGGAAAAGTAGGCGATCGCAATAATTGTCCGGCTAATGTTAAAATGTCAACAAAATCGGCAGTTACTGTTTTTAAAGATAGCAAAAAATAATCTGTCGCTGCATCTGTACCTAAACTAGCTCCCACAGATTCAATTTTTTCAGCAATTTCTAAGCTTGATAAACCATCACAACCCTTTGTCATTACTGCTGATAACAAATGAGCTAAACCAGCTTTTTCCCGTGGCTCATAACAACTACCAGCACGAATAAAAATCCGTCCTGCAATAATATCAGCAGCTTGATTTTCTGATACTAATAAAACAATGCCATTACTTAATACAGTACGATGAATGAGCGGGGAACTATTAATACTTTGCATTCTTAATTTCACGGGTTAATAATTAACAAGGTTGGAGAATTGTCACAGCATAATTAGCTGGAGAAAGATACTGTTGAGCTATTTTTTGCAATTCCTGAGCATTGAAAGACCGGATTTCTTGGGGATAGGTAACAGCCAATTCAGCTTGGGCTATAGTATGATAAAAACCATAAAAACTACTTAGTTGATTTGGTGTTTCTGTAGAAAAAGCATAATCATTACATAAAATCCTCTGAATGCGATTTAATTCTTGCTGACTAATTTCTTGATTTTGCAATGCTTGTAAATGGGAACAAATCAAATCTTCCACTCGTTCCAAATATTCTGATTCTAACCAAGCTGTAATTGTAAATAAACTTGATTCTTGTTGTAGAGAAAAATCACAGGAAATTTCTTGAACAAGTTGTTTATCTTCCCGCAAATCAGATACTAAGCGAGAAATTCTGCCTGCCCCTAATAGCACTGATAATAATTCTAAACCATGAACAGCCCGAAATTCTTCTACTCCCGGTACTTTCCAAGCCATCATCAACCTTGCTTGTTCTAATCTCGGTAATATTAACTCATGACGACGAATGCCTTTAATTATCGGCGCTGGAACTTTGGCTTGGGGACAACTATACCGTTCGGGAAAATCCGCAAATACATGGCTTACCAATTCCCTAGCAGCTTTTTCACCAATTCCCCCCACAATTACCACAGTCATATTTTCTGGTTGGTAATAACTGCGATAAAAGCAACGCATAGCCTCCGGCGAATGCTGCATCAATTCTTTCTCAGTACCCAAGACAGAACGTCCGTAAGGGTGGTTTTGGTAAACATTTTTAACTAAAGATTGAAAACCCAACCAATCTGGATCATCATTATAACTACGAATTTCTTCTAACACCACATCCCGTTCCCTGATAAATTCATCGTCAGGAATGGCTGCATTGAGGAGTAATTCCCCTAAATGGGGTAGAGTATGTTCTAGATGATTAGCAGCGGTTGTGATGCAATAATGGACATAATCGTGGCTTGTTGCCGCATTACTGACACCGCCAATTTTTTCGATGTGATCATCAAATTCCCCAGGAAGCAGGTTGGGAGTGCCTTTAAAAATCATGTGTTCTAGGAAATGTGCCATTCCAAACCAAGATTCTGGTTCTAGGTTAGCACCCGCACGCACCCAAACGTCAGCTACTACCACTGGTGTAGTGGATATCTCTTGGTGAATTAATGTTAAGCCATGATCTAATTTGATAATTGAACCAGGAAACACTTTGTTGGTGAGTTGTTTTGACAATTTTTTCTAACTGCATAAAATTTAATTTCGTTATTTTAACCTTGTTTTTTACGACTTATAGCAATTTTATCTGAGATTGCACAGAATCATCATTATCTATCTGTATTTATCCGCGTTTATCTGCGTTTATCTGCGTTTAATTATTTTTAATACCGTCCTTCTATACAACTTGATCTTAATGTCTTCATAATAACGAACCACGCCAGAACACAGAGGACACGGAGAAATGAGAGTTTGAGAGGTTTTTGCGTCATTTGTAAATTTTACGAAAATAAAGTTACATAATATAAATTCAGTAAATCACTAAGTTTTTATGAAAATACGTCCGGTAATTTTACTATTCACTTTAGTTGTTCCTGGGTTTCTGGTAGTGTTGGTTTCTCTTTATTTTTTTGCTGTGGATTATGAAGCGTTGATTAAAGCTGAAACTTATGTAGAAAAAATTGCCAATGATAAAAGGCCTAATGAAGGAAATTTACAATTTGCATATCATCGAGCTTTGGCTCATCGAATTAATGTTTTTGCAGATGCTACTTGGGGATTATTAGGAGGTGTAATTACAGCAGTAGGTATTCATGGTTTAGTAATGTTAAAACAGCAGGATTAATGTTTAAATTTTATTATTGTGGCGGGCTAGAAGCCCAGCCCACAATAGAAGTAAGTCTACCCCACAAGAGTTGGAAAAATTTTAGCTATGCAAATTATCTATATTTTTCCTCTTCAGTTAAAATAGGTAAATTTTCCCTTTTCCAAGTTGCTAAATCCGCTAAGGATCTATCCCGGTAACGTCCATATTTTTCTGGTTTACTCTTGATTTTTACACCCAAATCTGGGACAATTCCAAAGTTAGGAGCCATGGGTTGAAAATGTTTTGGTGCGGCGGATCTGATAAACTCAAATAATGCCCCCATCATGGTTGTCACTGGTAAAATTAACGGTTCTTTTCCTAAAGCTAATCTCGCAGCATTTGTTCCCGCTAACCAACCTCCCGCAGATGCAGCAGTATAACCTTCTGTTCCTATTAATTGTCCCGCAGCCAATAACGTTGGACGTTCTTTAAATTGCAAAGTTGCTAACATTAACTGGGGTGCATTTAAAAAAGTATTCCGGTGCATTACTCCTAATCTGACAAATTCGGCTGTTTCTAACCCAGGTATCATTTGAAATACTCGTTTTTGTTCACCCCAACGCAAATTAGTTTGAAATCCTACCATATTCCAAAGTTGACCAGCTTTATCTTCTTGTCGTAATTGAATTACCGCATAATTACGTTCTCCGGTACGAGGATCGGATAAACCCACTGGTTTGAGAGGTCCATAACGCATGGTATCTTCCCCTCTTTTTGCCATTTCTTCAATTGGTAAACAAGCTTCAAAAAATTTCGCTGTTTCTCTTTCAAAGTCTTTTAATTCTGTTTGTTCGGCTTGACAAAGTGCTTCTCTAAATTGTAAATACTGCTCTTTATTCATGGGACAATTTAGATAAGCTGCTTCACCTTTGTCATAGCGAGAAGCCATAAATACAATATCTTTATTGATAGAATCTCCCGCAATAATGGGACTTGCTGCATCAAAAAAGTTGAGGTATTCCAGCCCCGTAAACCGTTGTAAATCTGCGGCTAAATCGGGACTGGTTAAAGGTCCTGAAGCTAAAACGACAATACCTTCGGGAATGGCTGTAACTTCCCCCCGTCGAAAATCAATTAAAGGGTGATTGGCTAGGGTTTTGGTCAAATCTTCCCCAAATTGTCCTCTGTCCACTGCCAAAGCCCCTCCAGCGGGGACTGCGTGTTCATCTGCTTTAGAGATGACAATAGAACCAAGTTGCCGTAATTCTGCGTGTAATAGACCAGCAGCGCGATCGCTGGCCATAGCCCCAAAGGAGTTACTACAGACCAATTCGGCTAAATTTTCGGTATGATGGGCAGGGCTGAAGCGTTTAGGGCGCATCTCATGGAGAATTACAGGCACGCCCGCTTGGGCTATTTGCCATGCTGCTTCTGTTCCTGCAAGTCCGCCGCCAATTACTTGTATCGGTTGTTGTGTCATAGTGATTTGAGATTTGAGATTGGAGATAAAATTATTATTCAAATAGAGAACGAGGTAGTTGAGATTGTCGAATAATTGACATTAATGTACCCAGTTTAACAAAAGTAGAGTCTTCTATTGCTTTTTGCATGACAATATGACTTCCTTTTTGTCTAACTTCTGTAAAGCCATTGTCTTGTAAAATTTTGCAGATTTCTTTACCTGATAGTCAGCGTAATTTACCCAACAGAAACCTCCAAATTAGTAATAAAAATTTCGCTTTTGAGACGATTTTTTATTTCTGAAGGTGAAGCAAAATATTATTATATTGCTTATTGTCATCAAATTAAGAAACAGCATATTCTGAATGTTGTCGCAGTGCGGGATAATGAAAACCTATGACAATTTCTTGCTTTGAAATTCCCATTGCTTCTAGTTCTTCACCAACATCAATATCTGTATTATTTTCCTGAAGCCAAATTTTTCCATCTTTGATATCAAAATGAAATATACAGGAATGAATTCGGCGTTTTTTATCCCAACCGGTTCGCAATAAAAGGTAATGGTCATTTTCTGTATCAAAGATCAATTGGGTTTCCATATTTCGATCTTTTGATCCATAATTGGCATATTGGGTAAGAAATTCTCGCAAACATTGGCGATAGTAATTTAGTTTATCCATAATTTTATTACTTCCGTTACTTCATCATAAACAACTAGTTTAACAGGATAGTTTTGTAGGACTTTTTGGATGAGAACTTCTCCAAATAATGATTGATATGTTGAATCGGGAACTGCTAGATATAATATGCGATTTGGTTCGTTTTCCTCTAGAGCAATTTTGTAGGATAGATATTGTCCCAAAGCACCATAGAAATCTGTAATTTTTGAAGCTCTGAGGAAGCTTTTTACTTCAACGGCGATTTTTTGATGATCTTTCTCTGCACCAATCAGACATTCAGCCCCTAAGTCAATCTGAATATTCAAATTGCCGATACTTAAGTATAGAGGATCGTGAGAGATAGTCCAACCGTCTTGAGTGAGGGCATCTTTGACTAAATCATGGAAGATGTCTTTTCTGGACATTTATCATAGGTCTATTTTTACACTAATGCTGGTATGATAAGCAAATCTATTCACTAGCTTAACATAGGTGGAGCGATCGCTATTATCTTGTAATTCGATGCAGACTAAATTTCTAGTTTTTTCAGTTCATGATGTTTATTTTTGTTCTCAATATGGGAAATATACAGCACTTCCCAATGTTATGAGGTACAAGATTTTTGATGTTGCCAATGTGGCGCTCTTGTTACAAATAATTCTCCATTAATTATCTCATAACGGTTGCCATTATCTGGCAAGAGTTCAATGTCTGAGCTTGTCCAGTGTACTCCTTCATACCTGTAGTGATGATAATTATATCATAGAGTTTGTAGCAATTTTATTGTTGTCCTAACTTAAAAAAGTTGTAAATTTTAAAAATTGCTTTGTTATGTAAAGGGTTAAAGGGTAAAGAGTAAATATTTTTTTATGCTTATTTTCCTCTTTCCCTTTCACCCTAAATCAAGCAATATTTATCGTTACCCTACCACTTTAATTTCTAAGCACAAAGAGCTAAAATTTGCTCAACAACTTCCAAGTTAACATCTTTATTTTCTCCCAAAGCTGTCATCCCATGTTTTTCTAAATTCTCAATAACTGCGGGAATAGTTGCTAACCCTACACCATAATCAGATAGGTGAGTACGCACCCCAACTGATTCAAAGAAATCACGAGTTTTACTAATTGCTGTATTCACCCGTTCCTCTTCTGAACCACCGACAATACCCCAGACTCTATCTGCATATTGTAGAAGTTTTTGCCATTTGCGATCGCGTCTAATTGTTAAAGTGCTAGGTAACACAACCGCTAAAGTTTGAGCATGATCTAAGCCATGTAAAGCTGTCAATTCATGACCTATCATATGAGTAGTCCAATCTTGGGGAACACCAGCCGCAATTAACCCATTTAAGGCCATTGTTGCTGACCAAACTAAATTTGCTCTAGTATCATAGTCTGTAGGGTTTGCTAAGGTTTTTGGTCCTTCTGAAATCAAAGTTTTCAAAATTGATTCAGCCATGCGGTCTTGTAATGGTGCATTAACCGGATAGGTTAAATATTGTTCCATGACATGAGTAAAAGCATCAACAATACCATTACCAATTTGTCTAGGAGGGAGAGAAAAAGTCGTTTCTGGGTCAAGAACTGAAAATTTAGGAAATACCAAAGGACTGGCGAAATATAACTTTTCTTGAGTTTCCCACTTGGTAACAACCGCGTTTGTATTCATTTCCGAACCGGTCGCGGGTAAGGTCAACACTACCCCCATTGGTAAAGCCGCGGTTACCGGCGCACCCTTTGCTAAAATATCCCAAGGGTCGCCTATAAAGGGAACAGCAGCAGCGATAAATTTAGTTCCGTCTGCGACAGAACCACCACCCACCGCTAGGAGAAAATCAATACCTTCTTTGCGTATTAATTCAACGGCTTGCATTAAAGTTTCAAAGTGGGGGTTAGGTTCAATACCGCCAAACTCAAATACATTCCGTCCCGCTAATGCTGATTTTACCTGATCATAAACGCCATTGGCTTTAATACTACCCCCACCGTAGGTAATCAGGATTTTAGCCTCTGGGGGAATTTCTGTACCAATGTTAGCAATTTGACCTTTACCAAACAGGATTTTAACAGGATTATAAAAAACAAAGTTTTCCATGATAGTTAGACAAAGGAATGAGATTTGATCTTGAGTATTGTAATCAGTTTCTTGTTTTTTTGCATCTTCAACTACATCCCATTTATGAAAAATAAGGTAGGAAAAATAAGATATGCAGTTAATATGGCAGAATTTTTTATAAATATCCACCAAACCAATAAATCAGATTTTCCATAATTTATGATTCTTTATTCAATATCAACATTAACAGAGGTTTTCTTAAATTCACCATTGCGCCAATTATCAGCAATATCTTTAATAAAACTAGCTAGAGGAATAGCAACTAATAAACCGACCACACCTCCTAATTTTGCTCCTATTAATAAAGAAATTACCACCCATACAGGATTTAAACCAGTTAAATTTCCTAAAATGCGTGGAGCCACAATATTAGAATTAATTTGGTCAATAGCTACACCTATGGCTGCAACTTCTAAACCTAAACCAAAGTCTTTTAAGGACACTAATAAACTAACAATACCAATACCAATACCTGTTCCAAAAGGAAATAGGGAAAATAAACCAATTCCTAAGCCAAAAAGTAATGATAAAGGCACACGCAACAATACAAATGCGAGTGTTATAGTCATAGCTAAAATAGCACCTAATGTAGCTTGACCTATGAAATAATTATTAAAATCTTCCCGCAGTAATTCCCTAACTTTCCTAGTAATATGTGCAGGAAACCAGAGATAAATTCCATCCCATAAACTTTCACCATTCAAAACTAGATAAATCGTCAGAACTATGGTGATAATTAAATTAAATAAATTTCCAATAGTGTCCAAAGCAAAACCTAAAATTTTTCCAGTAAAAGACTGAAGTTGAGCAGATATTTTACCTAAAAATTCAGCAGCTAAACCACTTAAATTTACTGGTAATTTTTGTCTAGATGCCCAATTTTGTAAGTCTTCTATTTGTTGAGTTCCAGATTGAATCCAATAGGGAAGAAGATTAGCTAATTCATTTAATTGCTCCAGAATAAGTGGTAATAAAATGACCCCAATTGCACCTAAAATTATAATAGATAATAGCAATACTACTACAACAGCTAAAATACGAGGTACTCCACGTTTTTGGAGAAGTTTAATCGGATAATCTAAAACAAAAGCTAGGAGAATAGCGATAGAAATAATACTAACTAAAGGTTGAAAATAGTTAATAAATTGAATTAATAACCATCCATTAAGAATAATTATAGGAAATGCTAATCCTATATTTAGCCATTTCGGTAAATTTGCTAGTTTTTTCTCTGGTTGTGATTCCATGGAATTTATTAATAATCTAAGTTATTGGAAAAGCAATTAAAAATTTTCATTTTCAAAGCTTTTGATTACCTAACTGATACAGCCCACACTATCATTTTATAGCGTTTTAATAAAATCTAACATGATTTTCTGAGGTAAAGTTGCTAAAGGTCTGACTTCTCCTGCTTTTTGAGAAAAATATTCCCCTTGCTGGATATCTTCTGCTGTTAACAAATCTAAATCCCAACCTTCAGAAAGTACAAGTTGATCTAATGGTACTAACAATGGTGCTTGAAAGACATAACGAACTGCTTTTTGATCGCTATAAATTCCAAATTGAGAAAAAGCGGTTAATTTATAACCAATTTCTTCCAATACTTCTCGTTGAACTGCTATTTCTGGAGTTTCTCCAGGTTCAATATGTCCACCAAATAAAGCCCAACATCCAGGAGCTATAATATTAGGAATATTATCCCGTAATTGCATTAAAAACTTATTCTCTCGATAGAGAATAGCAACGGCTACATTAACTAATTGACCGTTCATAAATTACTTTACCTCTAAATAAATTTCTCCGTATTCTTGATCGGCTAAAGGAATACTTTTGTACCGAATATCACCTTTTAATATTACCTGTTCTCCAATTACTAGGTTTCTCTGATTAGTAATTACCCAGATTTTACCAGTTGAATCATTAATTTGATATGCTTTCTTTTTGATTAAAGGAGCGGTTTTTTCTACTGTACCTTGAATATAAATTGTAGTATCCTGATTTTTTTTGCTGATTTTCTGAATTGGTGTCACATTAGCACCAATCTTAAACTTTTCCAGATTTATACCAGAATTTACTTGATTATTGCAAGCATAAAGTCCTGTTATCAAAGAACAACATAGTCCCAGGTAAAATAATCGCCAAGTAAAAATTTTTCGTTGTTGCATAAGAGGTTACACAAGTTAGTTTCTACCTATAGCGTTTCCCAGTCTGATGAAGTACACACCAATTTATTCCCTATTCAGAGTTCCCTGTTCAGAGTTCTCTAAAACTAAAAACTTTGTACTTCACAAACATGGGAACTGCTATATCATCATAGTATTTTGTTCAAAAAATACAAAATTATGCCCAAATAATCAAGAGATGAATTAATTATAAATTATCATCCTATTTATGGTATTTATTGTTTTATATACAAGTGATCATGGAATATTATACAGATAAAATCAGGATTTTTATCTACGTATTTTCTGGCGATTGGGGTAGGATTGCTATGTAATCTTGATATTATTAAAGTAATAACTTAATTTTTGACAAAATTAATGCTGCATGACTTTCCCCTGCTTAAATAGTTTTGATTTCTGGACTGACTAAAAGAGATAATTTGTATTGGTGGAGAACCTGTACTTTTTATTGTACAAGTATAGCGGGTTTGGGCTTGTACAATCTCCAGAATGGCCAATGAAATCAATCCTCCATAAATCTCAACTATTATGCAACGCCAATATTTAGATCAACATAAATCAACGACCTAAAAGATATTGCAATTTGATCTCAATATCAGTATTTGAACCTGCTACAAAAACAGCCGCTTGATTAAATTTGGGCGGACCTGTCAGAATTAGTGGATTGTTAGAAAAACCAAAACCTTCTACGGGAATACCAAAAGAATTAGTATTCATCATACCATCTTCATTAGCATCATGAATTAAAGCAATGGCATAATTCCCTGGTTTTAAGTTCTTAAAAGTCAGTTTTTGAGGATTTTCTGTGATCTTGATACATTCGGATTTTACAGCTTTTTCACTATCACTAGGAAATCCTTGACTTCCAGAAAAAAGACTAGCACAAATTTTTCCAGATTGGTTTTTTACTCCTGCCACGTTAATTGTCAAATTACCATTAAAATCTGCTCTTGCACTAGTTAAAAATAGGCAACTTCCCAAAATTGGAAGTAATACTATTAGACCCTGACTTGATGCTTTCCGTAAGGCGATTTTTAACTGTTCTTTCATTAACTAATTTACCCTCTATTAAATAGAACTAATATTTTATCTTTATCCAGCAATCTTGTAAATGTAGATTTTACGATTGTGTAATAGCTACAAGAACATCACTTTTACAAGTATAGCAGAAAGTAAGAAGATATTAAAAATTCTGGTGATTAAAGTTTGATGTGGTGATAGAAAACTTAATTGATAGGTAGGTCAACAGTAAAAAACGACGTAAGTAACGGAAGGTAAAGTTGCCCAAAACCTCTTCTGTGTTACCTGATTCTTCCTCCTCTCTTGTCATCAGGACAATTTTTAAGGCCAACTTACTTAATGAAAATAATTAATTAAAATCCGCATTCATGTAAATTATGGAGTATAATATATATTGTATTTTAGTTTAAACCAACTGCAAAAATCTAGATTTTATCTGGTTGCAGAAAAATCACCCTATAGATGGCAACTTAACGGTTACATATCTGGGTGATCCCAGAAATTAAGCCTTGATTAACAAAGGACTTTTCAACCAATCATTATCTGTTTTATGCGAAACTCCATTCTGACAGGACTACTTCTAGCGGGGTTTCTGTCCCTACCTTCAGGGATGACCAGTCAAACCCCTGGTTCATCTATCGCTCTAGCTGCGGCCAATAATCAGAACCGTGATTACAATCAGTATATGCGGGAAGGATACAAAAAAACCGCAGTTAGAGAATTTAGAACTGCTTTATCTTTATTCAAACAGGCTGAACAATTACGTCCAGGCGATCGCTATGCTCAAAATGCTATCAGCAATGTACGGGCATACATTGATCGGGGTAAGCATAAGCAACTTGTCTTTGTCTCCACCAGACCTATGAGAGTGAGACTAGGAGCAACCAGAGGCTGTTTAAATCCTGCTACTAGTCTAGATGGGAAAAATCATCAATCAGAATTGACAGCCTTAACGGCCATGTCTGATACTGACAACTCACAACTGACAACATCAGATCATCCGACATTCTTTTTCTACATTCCTAAAACTGCTGAACCAATTCAATCTCTGGAATTTGTCCTCAAGGATGAGGCTGATAAACCCTTGTACACCAAGAACTTCAAAACACCTCCCCAAGGAGGCATTTTGAGCATTAAAGTACCTGATCATCGCCCATTAAAGCTGGATCAAAAATACACTTGGATGTTATCAGCAAATTGCTCTAATTCTGGCAACAAATCAGACCTATCCTTAACCGGTGCAATTCAGGTTGTTAAAGATGATAACCTCTCAGCCGCCATCCAACAAACCAGTGATCCTATAGAGCAAGTAATGCTTTATGCTGCATCTGGAATTTGGGAAAATGCCATTACGACCTTGGCTGATTTACGTCGTCAAAAACCCAATGATCTCACAGTTCAGAATTATTGGGAGCAATTATTAACATCAGTTAAACACTTGGAAGAAGCAAACATTGCCCAAGAACCACCTCTGAATTGAGGATAATTGAACAGTTTTTTGGAAATATTTAACCCAGATCCCTGAATTATTTAATAATTCGGGGATCTTGTGATTTAAGAGGATTGAATCTTTTGTACATTTAGTTTGTATAACTATAGCGGGCAAGATGCCCGCACCACAAGGTTTAAGTAAATTGTGGTTGTCAAATTTAGCTGTGTAACAGCTTACAACCAATTACCTAAAAGAACGTAACCTGCCCAAAAATTAGGATCTTTGTAGTCCTGACTTTGCAGTAATGCTAGTTGGGCTTGACGTAAAGCATCAGCTTTGCTAATCTTCTCATCCTTAAAAGCCTCATAAAACTTAGCCATGAGCATGGAGGTTGACTGATCATCAACTAGCCACAGAGTTCCCAATGTACTCCGTGTACCTCCCCTGATGGCAACACCAGCTAATCCCAAAGATGCTCTCTTGTCCCCCGTTAAAGTCTCACAGGCACTTAATACTAGTAATTCCACCGGATCTCTCGAACGCAATAAATTATCTAACTCATTGACTCTTAGCTTCTTATCGGAGGTAACAATAAAAGTCTGATCAGGTTGGGAACTAAACGCACCATGGGTGGCCAGATGAATAATTGAAAAAGAGGAGGAATTAAGCCTATTAGTCAAGGCGTTGCTGGTAAACTCTTGATCAAGTAACTTAGTTGAATTAGGCAGTAGGGATTTAATGTTGTTAATTTCATCCTTCACAGACCTTAACTCACCAAACGATCTACCTTCAATAGTTCGTGGTTCACTCAACCCAGCGATTAAGGCCGGGACATTTTTCTTTTGGAAACGCTGAACATCTACCAGTTGCAAACTAGGAGCTAAAGCAATATTATACTGTTCAATCAAATATTTTTGCTGACCGTTTTCCTGACCCTTGCTTAACACCGACATGGGAAAATTTTGCAAAGAACTATCCAGGACAAAAACTAAAGTTTTCACCCCAATCTCCTGTAAGTCTTTTTCTTCAGGACGAATAATCAAATCATATAGTTTTTCAGCAATACGAGGTAATTTTTTCCCACTAGTTCCATCACTTTTAGCGGTAATAATAGGTATTGCCTCTGCAATGTCACGCTCAAAATCTTTTTTATTTTTCTCAATCTTGGAAGTATAACGAGTTAAAGGCCTTTGGGGTAATTTGACCATCACTTCAAAACGGTCTTCTAACAGCAGAGGATAAATCAGCGCGGTCGTAGGATCTTGTTTATCAATCACCTCATCAATACTCACTGACTTGCTAGAATTATCATCACAGGCTGATCGCAAAAAGTTTTCTAACTCTGCTAATTTTAATGAATCAATGGTTTCACGAGCCAATTTCAGGTCTTCTGGTGGTACTTCTTGCGGTTGCAAAAGTAAACTTACATATTCTAGATAAACAGGTTCAGTATTCTCCCGGAAATTAAATTGACTGTCTCGGTTAACAGCAACAAGATCACGGCGGAGAGATTTCAGTGTGGCTAATGATGTTTGATAAGAGTTAAGAGCCTCTTTATTTTTACCTTGAGCCTTAAATATCCTTCCCTCTTGCCATTGCCATTGATAGGTTAGTTCTGGCGCTTGAGCTTGGCGAGAATAATCTAATGCTTTTTGGGTGTAATTATTAGCACCATTCCAGTCTTGACGACTTTCGGCTAATTGACCCAATAATCCCATAATAGAAGATTGTGTCCCCTTGTCTTCCAATTGACTGGCAACTTCATCAGTTTGATTTAACATCTTCACGGACTCTTGGAAAGATTCTGCTGTCACAGATGATAAATTTAGGGTGGTTGGTTTTAGACAATTCGGCTGTTGTTGCTCTAAACACAGAGAATTTTTCACGTATTTAATTTGAGCATAAATACTTTCTCGACTAGGGGATAAATAGGTTAATGGAACTTTGATTTTATTTTTTAAATCAGTGGCTTCTTTCCATTTTTTCTGTCCCATTTCCTTGTTTTTCTGCCCCTCATCATTTCCTTGTTCTAGCTCATTTTCTCCCTGTTTTGTGAATAATTCTCCCTGTTCCATTAAGATTTCTAATTGACTCAGTTGAGATTGCAGTTCTATAATCTGTAAAGAAGGCAAAGGAGACTTTGGTTTTCCAGTTAGTGAAGGAGACTGAGACTGAGGTTTTCCAGTTAGTGAACGAGACTGAGGTTTTCCAGTTGGTGAAGAAGAAATAGAAGCCGCTTCTTTATATTGAGCTAAGGCTTGTTCTTGGTATTTAGGTCCTTGATCATTATTTAGTTCTATATTTCTATTAGCTAAGTCCCGTTGAGTGTTACCTAAATTCAGTAAAACCCTACTCTGATCTTCTCTAGAACCACTTTCTCTGGCAATATCTAAACTAGCCTGGAGAATTTTTTCAGATTCTACTAAATTACCTGTCAAACGCATGACATTACCAAGACTTCTGAAAGCCTTAGCTTGATAGGTTTTCTCAAAACTACCTGATATTTTATCCTTAATTGTATTAATTTCCACATCAGAAATCATACATTTTTTCTCAGTATAACCAAGAACAGCAAATAAAGTTTGACAAGCTCGCGGATACAGTCCCAAGTCTTGCATAGCTTGAGCTTGGTTAATCTGATTTATCAACCCCATTTGATTATTTACAGAGTTGGGATATAGTTTCGCTGCTTGCTGCCATGTATTTAAAGCTGCTTGAGAATCTCCGGTTTTTTGCTGAAGTTGTCCTTGAATATCAAGAGCTTGAGCTAAAATCCTCTGTTGTTCTGTAGTAATTTTAGCAGACTCTAATGTCTTCAGACTTTGGTTAATTTCGCTTTTAGCTAATTCCCATTTTCCCTGTTGCTGATAAGTCAAAGCAAGATTACTTCGTACTAAGGCTTGATTAAGAGAATCCTGGGGTAAGGACTGGATAGCTTGTTCCCAAATTGGGATAGCTTCGCTAAATTTCCCAGCTTTATACAATTGGCTTGCTTGTTCAATTAATTGGTCATTATTCGGTTTATTTGTCTGATTTTGGGCAATTACGGGAGTAATAGTCAGAGAAAAACAAAAAAGTAAAATCAGTGGCAAAAAACGATAGAATCTTTTTTGCAGAGAAAATTTGTTTTTCTGGGTTGTTTTCCGGGTTTTTTTCTGATTTATTCTCATTTTCAACTCTACCTTAATTTGATGCACAAGTAATAGCAGTATTGACTCTCTCAGCGGGGTTTCCTGTGGAATGAGCGACCAAAACCACATCTCCCTGACTATTGATTTCCCAACCCTGGGCTGGAATAATGGTTTTAAATGCTGTTTTCTCCATATTTGTAGATGTAGGGTTAATAGCAGATGATGATTTTACAGATGTGGGTGCAATTAAATCTACTTCTACCTCACTACTACTAGAAAGTTGATCTGAAGTCAAGGCTAAACCCCCCCTACCTTTAACTATTAATGAATTTTGTGAATTTTGTCCTTGACGGCAAGAATTGGTGACAATAGCAGCAGTAAGTAAATTTTCGGGTAAATCAATTAATCCTTGACTAGGATCTACTTCTGGAGTATTCGTTTCTACAACTCCATCAACACCTGTTTCCGAACTAGCGTCAATTTGCTTACCTTTATACCCGAATATTCCCTGGGTGGTAATCTTGATATTTCCACCTGCACCTTGCGTTGCATTGGCACTAATGTTACCACCATTACCAATAATAAAATTAGTTTTAATTGTCACGTTACCACCATTACCATTTTCCCCCGCACTAGCTTCAATTTTGCTATTATTTTGACGGATAGTATCGGGAATATTCAGGGTGATATTACCGCCCTGACCACTTTTGGTACTAGCTGAGATGGTAGAATTATTCAGATTTAGGTTATCTCCTGTTAGGGTAATATTACCACCGTCTCCTGATCCTTGACTCTTCACAGTGATTTCAGAACTATCCAATTCTATCAGTGTGGAGACATTATATTCTGAGATGAATATTGCTGTAATACATCCCCACACGATGCAAGAATTATAATAATAAAATTTGGGGTCAATGTTAATGCTTCCTGCTTTTCCCGTAGAGTCTGTCCCGGAGGAGATGGTACTATTGGTTAATTTGAGGTTGTCTGTGATTCCAAGTTGAATATTCCCAGCATCACCTTTACTAGTAGTTTCAGTACTAATATAACCATTTTTTAATGTTAAATTAGAGGTATTAATGTTGATATTACCACCTTTTCCTTCACCATCTCCAAGCGCGGAACTATAAACCACACCTTGATCAATGGTAATGTTACTTGCTGATATATTAATATCACCAGCATTACCTTTACCAGAAGTAGTAGTATTAATTTGAGAAGTAATATTATTGTCACCAACGCCCTTGATGTTTATATCACCAGCTTTGATAGTGATACCCCCACTATCTCCCACTCCTGTATCGAATACCCCACTAGATAGATATCCCCCAATAGTTACCCCTTGGTAAGCGCTAATTACGATATTCCCAGCATTACCTTTACCACTGGTACTGGCATTAATAATACCATCATTTTCCAGGGTTAAATTGGCAGTATCAATAGTAATATCCCCGCTATCTCCCACTCCTGTATCGTCTACCCCACTAGTTAGAAATCCCCCGACAGTAACCCCTTGAGTAGCCTGAATTGCAACATTTCCAGCATTACCTTTACCACTGGTACTGGCATTAATAAAACCACCATTTTCCAGGGTTAAAGTTGAAGTATCAATAGTAATACCCCCGCTATCTCCCTCTCCTGTATTGAATACCCCACTAGATAGATATCCCCCAATAGTTACCCCTTGGTAAGCGCTAATTACGATATTCCCAGCATTACCTTTACCATAGGTAGTGGTACTAATAAAACCACCATTTTCCAGAGTTAAAGTTGCAGTATCAATAGTAATACCCCCGCTATCTCCCTCTCCTGTACCGAATACCCCACTAGTTAGGAGTCCCCTGACAGTCACCCTTTCAGTAGCCTGAATTGCGATATTCCCAGCATTACCTTTGCCACTGGTAATGGCAGTTATTCTACCACCATTTTCCAGAGTTAAAGTTGAAGTATCAATAGTAATACCTCCACTATTCCCCTGTGCTGTATTTTTTACGTCACTAGATAGCCCCCCTCGGACATTTACTCCTTGGTTAGCCTTAATTGCGATATTCCCAGCATTACCTTTACCATAGGTATCGGCACTAATAATACCATCATTTTCCAGGGTTAAAGTTGAAGTATCAATAGTAATACCTCCACTATTCCCCTGTGCTGTACCTTGTACGTCACTAGATAGCCAC
>NZ_KE384600.1:54938-60239 GCF_000426905.1 Dolichospermum circinale AWQC131C | reverse complement strand
TTTACCCCTTCAGTAGCCTGAATTGCGATATTCCCAGCATCACCTTTACCATAGGTATCGGCATTAATAATACCATCATTTTCCAGAGTTAAAGTTGAAGTATCAATAGTAATACCCCCACTATCTCCCACTCCTGTATCGAATACCCCACTAGTTAGAAATCCCCCGACAGTCACCCCTTCAGTAGCCTGAATTGCGATATTCCCAGCATTACCTTTGCCAAAGGTACTGGCATTAATAAAACCACCATTTTCCAGAGTTAAAGTTGAAGTATCAATAGTAATACCCCCACTATTTCCCACTCCTGTATCGTCTACCCCACTAGATAGCAGTCCCCCGACAGTCACCCCTTCAGTAGCCTGAATTGCGATATTCCCAGCATTACCTTTACCAAAGGTAGTGGTACTAATAAAACCACCATTTTCCAGGGTTAAAGTTGAAGTATCAATAGTAATACCCCCGCTATCTCCCTCTCCTGTACCTTGTACGTCACTAGATAGCCACCCCCGGACATTTACCCCTTCAGTAGCCTTAATTGCAACATTTCCAGCATTACCTTTACCATAGGTATCGGCACTAATATAACCACCATTTTCCAGGGTTAAATTGGCAGTATCAATAGTAATACCCCCGCTATTTCCCTGTGCTGTACCTTTTACGTCACTAGATAGCCACCCCCGGACATTTACCCCTTCAGTAGCCTGAATTGCAACATTCCCAGCATTACCTTTACCACTGGTATCGGCACTAATGAAATTACCATTTTCCAGAGTTAAATTGGCAGTATCAATAGTGACGTTACCCGCATTCCCTTCACTAGAGGCAGCAAAGACACTAGTATTAATCGTACTACCATTTTTCAAGGTTAAAGATGAAGTGTGGATATTAATATCCCCAGCATTCCCCTTACCAAACTCGTCTACAATATTAGCAATAACCGCATTATCTATGGTGACTTGCTCAATATTATTAATGTCAATATTCCCTGCTTGAGCATTTACTGAACCTAAATTCTTTTGTATCCCCGCACGCACCCTACTATCCTCATTCACATTCAAATTTCGGGAATTTATGGTAATACTACCACCACCAGCCGCACGGACATTGATTTCAGCACCATTACTTAAACTGACATTTCCCCTAGTCACACCTTGAGGAAAGGTTGAGTAGAAATTTTCGTTGAAATTAACAGTTCCCGTCTGGGTTAAACCACCCAATTGTATCTGACTTCCTGGTGATAAAATTCCCGCTCTCAATCCTTCTGCATCAACACCATTACCATTAATATTGACATTACCACCAATTAGGGCTAGGGTTTTGTCTTGAGGAACTTTTAATCCCTGACCGTTATTAAATGCTAGGGTAGAACCTTTCAGATCAATATTAATATCCCCAGGATTATCGCGGAAACCTAACCCTAGAGGAATATTCACAGTTAACAACGGTGGCGCTGTGGGATTAGTGGTAGTAAATTGATAATTATCAAAAACAATTTTATCCGCAGTGGAAGCGACAAAAGAACCTTTGAGGTCTAACTGAGCGTTTGGACCAAAACTAATACCATTGGGATTAATTAAAAACAGGTTAGCATTACCTAAAACCCCTAAAGTTCCGAAAATATTTGACTGACTGCTGCCAGTAACCCTGGTTAAAATGTTGTTAATATCAGCAGGGTTACTAAAATAAACTCCCTTACCAGCATCTACATTAAAATTAGTGAAACTGTGAAATAAATTAGTACCACGGGTTGCTCCTCCCTCGATGATATCACTATTGAGTCCCTTAACAGTATCACTGCTGGTAGTAGAACCAACGGTATTATCTGGTGTCAGTTGCGCTTTAACTATCCCAGTATTAGCAGCGACAATTAAGCCAGTGATAATCTGTAATATTAATTGTTGAATTAGGGTTGTTCCAGATAGGTTGAGCTTCATAATCTTGACTCCACAGAGAAGTGTAAACGGTTTTCTGATGATTTCTGGTCTTGAGAATTGATGTCAGTTAGAGTGTGTCCCCAATCAATACGGGCTTTGAGTTGCTCTGATTTCCACTGTAAACCGAGGCCAGTACCGACCAAAGAGCCATCTTTGTTGGTATTACCAGGATTTACCTTAGTATTACTACTACTCCATCCCGTGCCAAAATCTACAAAAGGAATCAGAGATAATCCGCCTTGTTGATTGACTGTACGTATAATAGGAAACTGAATTTCTGTGGATAGTAAGAAGCCATTATCCTTTAAAAGAGTATCCTGACGATAACCCCGAACGCTGGAAAATCCCCCGATACCAAACTGTTCTAGAGGTACAAGACTCTCTTTGCTCAACTGTAAGTTAGAACGCACCATCAGTAACATATCATTTTGGCGATTCAAAGAACGTACATATTGTCCCTGGCCACGCCATGCAAAAAAATGACTATCGGGAATACCGTTATTATTGGTAGTAGCATCCAATATCCCTAGTCCAAAATTAAATTGAGAATAAAGACCTAGTACAGATTTTGAGTTGCGTGTCACCCAATTTTGAGAAAAAGCAATTTTAGAAATGCGAGTTTCACCGTTGTCATTTGCACCAATAGACAAAGGAAAACCGTCTGGACCGAGTTTAGTTTTACTGATTTGTCGGGAAAAAGCTAGACCTAATCCCAATTCTTGACTAGGAGTTTGCCATAATGGTTGATTAAAACCTATTTCATAGTAACTGGAGTTGCCAGTAATATCTAGTTGATCAAAGGGTGGTTCTGTGACACTAGTTCTGGTTAATCCTCCAGAGACTTTAATTGTGCCATTGCGGGGATTTACTGGTAAACTATAGCTGACATCTAAGGCGTTGCTACCATCGGTTGTGAAAAGATTTACCTCCTTTAGTCCCTTGTGAAGAGTGAAAACAAAAATCCAGTCCCCTCCCCTTTACAAGGGGAGGGTTAGGGTGGGGTAATTTAATATACCGCGCTCTCCTCTGGCTTAATTAATATCTTTCAGCACGTCCTTGGCTGACTCGTATCTTTTGGTGAAGTCAAGATTTACCATCTTATTTAAGATTCTCACTAATTCGTCATTGTCATTGATATTTGCTATTTGTTGCCAACTTTGCAAAGTCCCCTCATCCCTGGAGGATGTATGATCAATGACAATTAAACCCGTATTCCCATGTCTCCGAAAATCTTTGGGAGTTATACCTGTTAAGGCTTGGATAGCGATAATTCCCAAAGCATAAATATCACTGTTTAATCTTGGCATTCCATTCAATTGTTCACCAGGTGCGTAACCAGAAGTACCAAACCCGATAGTTAAATTATCTGGAGTCTGCTGTTGTGGTTGGATTTGTTTGACACCGCCAAAATCAATCAAAACAATCTTATGATCTTCCTTTCGTCTGATTAAGTTATCGGGTTTAATATCTCGGTGAATGACACCATAACTATGAACAAAAACGAGTACCTGTAAAACCTCATTGAGGATATTCATTACCTGATTATAGGAGCAACATCTCCCAGGGGTTAATTCCTTAGTCAAAGTATGACCCTCAATATATTCCTGAATTAAATAAAATTCCTGATTTTGTTGAAAGAATGCGAGTAATTGGGGTATTTGCTGGTGTTTTCCCAAGGTTTCCAGAATAGATGCTTCATTATTGAATAGCCGAGTGGCGATTTTCAAGTATTCTGGATCTCGTTTGGCCGGACTCATTTGTTTGACAACACAAAGAGGATTTCTTGGCCGTTGAGTATCTGCGGCTAGGTAAGTTTTACCAAATCCACCACCACCCAATCTCTCAGTAATTTGATAACGTCCTTTGAGGAGGGCATTGTTGTTTAATGGTTGTCCCGTAACATAATTGATATTATTATCATCGCCATTGGTCTGATGCGATCGCAACTCTTCAATGTCCTTTGCTTGTTTCTCTAATATTCCCCTGATTTTTTGTTCTTCTTGCTTACTTGCATAATTACTATAGGTAATTACGGCATTAGCTGTCAAAATTAAACTCAATGCGGGAGCAATCACTGGCAACCATCCCGCTTGAGTAAAAATAATCAAGTTGCCGGCAAATAGAACCAGTAAGGATATAGTTTGTCCTATACCTAAGCCTAATGGATGACGAATGCGGCAAGCTAAAAATCCACCAATGGCAGACCATGTTCCTATCCAGAGAAATTCACCCCAAGGGGGTAAAAACCAAAATAAAGGCTGGTTGTTTAAAACGGCACTGAGAATTTCACTAGTAATTTGTGCATGAATTTCTACCCCTGTCATTCTCCCAGAATCGTCCGCTTTTCCAGAATTAAATGGGGTATTAAAAATATCTTTTAAACTCGGTGCTGTAGAACCTATGAAAACAATCCGGTCTTTAACTAAGTTGGGTTGAATTTTACCCGTAAGTATGTCCGTAAGAGTGACTTGTGGGGCAATTTGACGGTGAGAACGATAATTCAGGAGAATTTGGTATCCTTGGGTATCTGCATTTTCATAACCACCGGAGTGAGTTTCTAGGGGTTTAAAAACAACATCCCGTAGTTTTAGTTCTTGTTTAGTTGTTAATTGGGGTAGAATACCGCCAACTGCTAGATATTTTGTGGCTAATTGCCAGCTTAATGAATAGGGAGTTTGGCATTTATCAGACTTGTTCACATTGACTGAAATCAAATTACGGCGAATAAAACCATCAGTATCTTCCACTAGGTCACTAAATCCTACCTGTGATGGTTCTACTCCCTGGGGTGAGGCAATACCAGCACTGTTACTGTCAGCGTGTTTACAGATTGAGATAATCACATCGCTTTGCTGTAGGCGTTCTAGTAGTTTTTCGTGACCGGGTTGCACTGGTAAGTCACGGAAAATGTCTAAACCAATGGCTCTGGGTTGATATTCTTGTAGTTTATCGAACAGCCGATCTAAAATTTCACCGGATAAAGGCCAATTCCATTTTTGCAGGTCTTCCTCGGTTATACGGACGATTAATAGCCGTTGATCTGGATCTTGATCAGGAAGTAATTGTATCATTTGATCATAGATTTTCAATTCCATGGTCTCTAATACTTGCAGTTTCTGAAGTCCTATAACTAAGACTGTTACCGCACCACAAATAATCACTGGTTGATTTCGGAATGTTACGAGGTTTGATAACATTCTCCTCAGTTTATTGATGATATTGGAGTCATGTAAAATGGTCTTTTCCATAATTTTTTAACTTAGTCACAAATTAAAACTAGTGTAATTCCACAAGGCCTATCAGATATCACTCTGGTATTAGTATAATATATCGAGGGGGGTTTCCTGTAAACGCAAGATTTTAGTAA
>NZ_KE384600.1:50807-54905 GCF_000426905.1 Dolichospermum circinale AWQC131C | reverse complement strand
CGCAAGCGGGGAGGGGGTTGGGGGTGGGGTTCTTGTACCTCATAACATCGGGAAGTGCTGTATGTCAGATGTGATTGATAGCGTTTATGATATAAAGCCTATAATCAGGTAGTGATGATTCATAAATTATCCCTAGTTCTCTTATATTTGGCATAAATCCTAATCATGATCAAAAAATTAAATCTTTTGCAAATAATCTGCATTAAGATGGATGCCTTATTAAGTCCAAATCCCTTATCCAGCAAGAGATGTAACCACAATTTACATCACAAATCATCGAAAAATTAAAAAAATATAAATTGCATTTCTAGAGAAAAAAATGATAGGCTGTATACATACGGTAAATTCCAGGCTTGTCAGGTACTCTAACTCTTAATCCCCCAATGCTTTCAGCCGAAAGGGGAATTTAGTCCCCTCTGCTTGATCAAAGGAGGGGCTTTGGTGAAGTAAAAACCGGATGTTGTAGGAAAGTTGAGTACAGTCCAATATCAAGAAAACTCGATAAAAATCTAGTTGAAATCCTTACAGATATTGAGTTGGAGATGAGTACAAAGAAATCCTGAACCCCTAACTATAAATACTCGTACCCCTGACTATAAATACTTGCACCCCAACCCAAAAAAATCTTTTTTAATTTTTGTATCGTTGCAATACAAGGATTTAAGGATTTGAGTACAAACATAATAAATCTAATAAGTTCTATCCTTTGTCAACCAAGGGGGACAAAAAAAAGGGCTGCTATAAATCATTTATCGCCAATCACTTAACGCTCCTTAACAAAACAAAGTTAATAGTCAAAAGTGAGTGGAGGGATGAGATTAGCACCATGTCTATAATTTAGACATTGGCAGTAGTAACAGCATCTCCCACAGTGGCTCTCAAGTCCACCGCAAACAGCGAAATTCAATGACACTACCTGCTACTAACATTCTCACCTCCGATAACCTGCGAGATCAGGATTCTATTATCATCCCCGCTAAATCTGGTAATTGCGGTTGCGACAGCAGCACAACTCCAGAAATGGACGAAAAACTTAGAGAACGCATTGCTAAACACCCCTGTTATAGCGAAGAGGCTCATCATCATTATGCAAGGATGCACGTTGCTGTTGCTCCTGCTTGCAATATTCAATGTAACTATTGTAACCGCAAGTATGACTGTGCTAACGAAAGTCGTCCGGGGGTAGTCAGTGAACTGCTCACACCAGAAGAAGCTGCCCATAAAGTGTTAGTAATTGCGGGTAAAATTCCGCAAATGACCGTATTGGGAGTGGCAGGACCTGGTGATCCTTTGGCTAATCCAGAAAAAACTTTTCGGACTTTTGAATTAATTGCAGACAAAGCCCCAGATATTAAATTGTGCTTATCTACTAACGGTTTGATGCTGACAGAATATATTGATCGCATTAAACAATTAAATATAGATCACGTGACCATTACCCTGAATACCATTGACCCCGAAATAGGGGCGCAAATATATTCTTGGGTTCACTATAAACGCAAGCGTTACAGAGGTGTGGAAGGGGCAAAAATTCTCCTGGAAAAACAATTAGAAGGACTGCAAGCTCTCAAAGAAGCTGATATTTTATGTAAAGTTAATTCAGTCATGATTCCGGGAATTAATGATCAACATTTGATTGAAGTTAATCAAGCTATTCGGGAGAGAGGAGCATTTTTACATAACATTATGCCGCTAATTTCTGCACCGGAACATGGTACACATTTCGGTTTAACTGGTCAACGTGGACCAACAGGAAAAGAACTGAAAGAAGTCCAAGATAATTGTTCTGGTAACATGAAAATGATGCGCCACTGTCGTCAGTGTCGAGCAGATGCGGTAGGATTATTAGGAGAAGATCGGAGCCAGGAATTTACTAAAGATAAGTTCATGGAAATGACTCCAGAATATAACTTTGAAACCCGCCAAGAAGTTCACGAAGGTATTGAGAAATTTAGAGAAGAAATTAAGGCTGCAAAAGATAAAGTATTGACTGGCAAAAAATCTGCTAATAATCCTAAAATTTTAGTTGCAGTAGCCACAAAAGGCGGTGGATTAGTTAACCAACATTTCGGACACGCCAAAGAATTTCAAGTTTATGAAGTTGATGGAAATGAAGTTCGTTTTGTTAGTCACCGCAAGATTGATCAATATTGTCAAGGTGGTTACAGCGAAGCAGCTACCGCAGATAATATAATGAAAGCGATCGCAGATTGTAAAGCAGTCTTGGTATCGAAAATAGGCAACTGTCCTAAAGAACAATTAGAAGCAGCAGGAATAAAAGCTGTTGAAGCCTACGACGTAATTGAAAAGGTTGCTTTAGAATTTTACGAGCAATATGTTCAGGTTAATGGGTAATTCAATTTTGGATTTTGGATTTTGGATTTTATTGAATTAACTCTAATCTAAAATCTAAAATCTAAAATCTAAAATCTCAGAGGTAAATAATCATGGCTTACAAAATTACTAGCCAGTGTATTTCTTGCAAGTTGTGTTTACCTGTTTGTCCTACTGGTGCAATTCAAGAAGTTGATGGTAATTATTGGATTGATTCTCAACTTTGCACAAATTGCGCTGGTAGTATTCACACTGTACCTCAATGTAAGGCCACTTGTCCGACTGCTGATGGTTGTGTTCAACAATCTAGTGATTATTGGGAAAGTTGGTTTGCTTATTACCACCGTGTTTTAGCAAAATTAACTAATAAACAAGACTACTGGGAGCGTTGGTATAGCTCTTATTCTCAGAAGTTTTCCCAACAGTTGCAAAAGCATCAAGGCCAAGTAATTATATAGGTGATTTCATGGATGATAGGTAATAGGTAATATTTTCCCCCATTACCTATTACCAATTACCAGTTAATAATTCTAGCTAATTACTCATAATCTTTATATGGAAACTATGCAAAATAATTGTATCTATCTTGATAATAATGCCACCACTAAAATAGCTCCTCAAGTTGTTGAGGCTATGATGCCTTATTTGACGGATTATTATGCTAATCCTTCTAGTATGCACACTTTTGGTGGACAATTGGGAAAAGCTGTAAAAGCAGCTAGAGAACAAATTGCTGCTTTATTGGGAGCCGAAGAATCGGAAATTGTTTTTACCAGTTGCGGAACTGAAGGTGATAATGCTGCTATTCATGCGGCGTTATTAGCTCAACCAGAAAAACGTCATATCATCACTTCTCAAGTAGAACATCCTGCGGTTTTAAATGTTTGTAAACAATTAGAATCTAAAGGTTATCAAGTTACCTATTTGTCAGTTAATTCTCAAGGACAAATAGACTTGAATGAGTTAGAAGCTTCTTTAACTGGTAACACTGCTTTAGTAACAGTAATGTATGCCAATAATGAAACCGGCACAATTTTTCCCATTGAAGAAATTGGTGTTAGAGTTAAAGAATATGGAGCTATCTTCCACGTTGATGCAGTGCAAGCGGTAGGTAAAATACCCTTAAATATGAAGACCAGCACCATAGATATGTTAACTATATCTGGTCACAAAATTCATGCTCCTAAAGGTATTGGTGCTTTGTATGTTAGACGTGGGGTTCGTTTCCGTCCTTTCTTAGTTGGTGGACATCAAGAACGAGGACGTAGAGCAGGTACAGAGAATGTTCCCGGAATTATTGCTTTAGGGAAAGCTGCGGAATTGGAATTATCACATTTAGCAGAAGCAACTCAGAAAGAAAGAAAGTTACGCGATTATTTAGAACAGTCTCTTCTGGCTAAAATTCCTGATTGTCAAGTAAATGGTGATATTAAAAATAGATTACCAAATACTACAAATATCGGGTTCAAATATATTGAAGGTGAAGCAATTTTGCTTTCTTTAAATAAGTACGGTATTTGTGCTTCTTCTGGTTCTGCTTGTACTTCTGGTTCTCTTGAACCTTCTCATGTTTTACGAGCTATGGGTTTACCCTACACTACTTTACATGGCTCAATTCGCTTTAGTCTTTCTCGTTATACTACGGAAGCAGAAATTAATCAAGTAATTGCAGTCATGCCGGAAATTGTTGACCGTCTGCGGGCCTTATCTCCCTTCAAAAATGATAATGCCGATTGGTTACAACAACAAGGACAAACTTTAGTA
>NZ_KE384600.1:40744-50676 GCF_000426905.1 Dolichospermum circinale AWQC131C | reverse complement strand
GGGATTCCTCTATTACCAATTACCAATTATCAATTACCAATCCAAAATCTAAAATCCAAAATCTAAAATCCAAAATCCAAAATCCAAAATCCAAAATCAATTATGTGGGACTACACTGATAAAGTATTAGAGTTATTTTACGATCCTAAAAATCAAGGTGCAATTGAAGAAACCGGTGAAGTTGGTGTGAAAGTGGCAACTGGTGAAGTGGGAAGTATTGCTTGTGGTGATGCTTTAAGATTACATTTGAAAGTTGAAGAAGCAACAGATAAAATTCTTGATGCACGTTTTCAAACTTTTGGTTGTACTAGTGCGATCGCTTCTTCTAGTGCTTTAACTGAAATGATTAAAGGTTTAACTTTAGATGAAGCTTTGGGAGTAACAAATAAGGAAATCGCTGATTATTTAGGTGGTTTACCTGAAGCGAAAATGCACTGTTCTGTTATGGGTCAAGAGGCTTTAGAAGCTGCCATTTATAATTATCGTGGCATTCCTCTAGAGGCACATGACGATGAAGAAGGTGTCCTCATCTGTAGTTGTTTCGGAATAACTGATGCTAAGATAAAGAAAGCAGTTGCACAAAACAATCTCTTCAGTGCAGAGCAAGTAACAAATTATGTAAAAGCTGGTGGCGGATGCGGTTCTTGTTTAACGAAGATTGATGATATAATCAGAGAAGTAAAGCAGGAAGCCGCCAACAAAAATCTCTACAGCTACAAGGCGAAAGCTAAAACAGAAATTCCTAATTCAGAGTTTATTGTCGGGCAACAAAAACCATTAACTACAGTCCAAAAAATTGCCCTGATTCAAAAAGTATTAGATGAAGAAGTTCGACCCGTGTTAATCGCCGACGGGGGAGATGTAGAACTTTATGATGTCGAAGGTGATAAAGTTAAAGTAATTCTTCAAGGTGCTTGCGGTTCATGTTCTAGCAGTACCGCTACTTTAAAGATTGCCATTGAAGCGAGATTACGCGATCGCATCAGCAAAGAAATTATTGTCGAAGCAGTTTAGAAATTAGTCATTGGTCAGTGGTCAGTAGTCATTAGTCAGTGGTCAGTAGCAAAACAAAGGACAACGGACAACGGACAACGGACAACTAACAAAAATCCCTACAACCCAATAAATACTATGAACACCACTAGATGTTTTGTAGAGCGATCGCCCCCGTAGCGACGTTCTACACACGCTCACCGCCGTAGAACTTGGCCGTGAGAACCGACAGACGAAAAACACCAAATCAACCAATTCTAGGAAAACACGAACAATGACTACTGACGCAAATATTAGACAGATAGCTTTCTACGGCAAGGGCGGTATCGGTAAATCTACCACTTCTCAAAACACCCTCGCAGCTATGGCTGAAATGGGTCAACGCATCATGATCGTAGGTTGCGACCCTAAAGCTGACTCCACCCGTTTGATGCTTCACTCCAAGGCTCAAACCACCGTATTACACTTAGCTGCTGAAAGAGGCGCTGTTGAAGATTTGGAACTCCACGAAGTCATGTTAACCGGTTTCCGTGGTGTTAAGTGCGTAGAATCTGGTGGTCCAGAACCCGGTGTAGGTTGCGCTGGTCGTGGTATTATCACCGCTATTAACTTCCTAGAAGAAAACGGTGCTTACCAAGATTTAGACTTCGTATCTTACGACGTATTAGGTGACGTTGTATGTGGTGGTTTTGCTATGCCTATCCGTGAAGGTAAAGCACAAGAAATCTACATCGTTACCTCTGGTGAAATGATGGCGATGTACGCTGCAAACAACATCGCTCGTGGTATTTTGAAATATGCTCACTCCGGTGGTGTACGTTTAGGTGGTTTGATTTGTAACAGCCGTAAGGTTGACCGCGAAATCGAATTAATCGAAACCTTAGCTGAACGTTTGAACACCCAAATGATTCACTTCGTACCCCGCGACAACATCGTTCAACACGCAGAATTGCGTCGTATGACCGTTAACGAATATGCACCTGATAGCACTCAAGGTAATGAATACCGCGCATTAGCGAAGAAAATCATCAACAACCAAAAACTCACCATCCCCACACCTATCGAAATGGATGAGTTGGAAGCATTGTTGGTTGAATTTGGTATTCTTGATGATGACACTAAGCACGCTGAAATCATCGGTAAACCCGCTGCTGCTACCAAGTAGTATTTAGTAATTAAGGAATAGGAAAAAGGAAAACTCTACATTACCTCCTTTTTACCTTCCTTTCTGCCCTTGGGGATTAATTTCCCCATCCCTACCCAATTAATATCTTTAAAAGCCAGAAGAGGCCAGACATGACAGTTCCAGACAACAAGAAGATTGTTGAAGAAAGAAAAGAACTAATTAAAGAAGTTCTCAAAGCTTACCCCGAAAAAGCTGCTAAAAAGCGCGAGAAGCACTTAAACGTTCACGAAGAAGGTAAAACCGATTGTGGTGTTAAATCTAACATCAAATCCTTACCCGGTGTAATGACCGCCCGTGGTTGTGCTTACGCAGGTTCTAAAGGTGTGGTTTGGGGTCCTATCAAGGACATGATCCACATCAGCCACGGTCCTGTAGGTTGCGGTTATTGGTCTTGGTCCGGTCGTCGTAACTACTACTTAGGTACAACAGGTGTTGATACCTTCGGTACTATGCACTTCACCTCCGACTTCCAAGAACGGGACATCGTATTTGGTGGTGACAAGAAACTCACTAAATTAATTGAAGAATTAGATGTATTATTCCCCTTAAATCGCGGGGTTTCTATTCAATCTGAATGTCCTATCGGTTTGATTGGTGATGACATCGAAGCAGTAGCTAAGAAGACATCTAAAACCATCGGTAAGCCAGTTATTCCCGTACGTTGCGAAGGTTTCCGTGGTGTGTCTCAATCATTAGGACACCACATTGCTAACGACATGATTCGTGACTGGGTATTCCCCAGAGCAGATCAAGGCAAGAAAGACGGTACACTCAAGTTTGAAGGTACTCCCTATGACGTAGCCATCATTGGTGACTATAACATCGGTGGTGACGCTTGGGCCAGCCGGATTTTATTAGAAGAAATCGGTTTGCGTGTTGTTGCACAATGGTCTGGTGACGGTACAATCAACGAAATGTTGATGACACCAAACGTGAAGATGAACCTCATCCACTGCTATCGTTCTATGAACTATATCAGCCGTCACATGGAAGAGGCTTATGGTATTCCCTGGTTAGAATATAACTTCTTTGGTCCTACCAAGATTGCTGCTTCTTTACGCGAAATTGCTTCTAAGTTTGATGCTAAGATTCAAGAAAACGCAGAGAAAGTAATCGCTAAATACCAACCTACCATGGATGCGATTGTTGCTAAATATCGCCCCCGTTTGGAAGGTAAGACAGTGGCTATGATGGTTGGTGGTTTACGTCCCCGTCACGTTGTTCCCGCTTTCCAAGACTTAGGAATGAAGATGATTGGTACTGGTTATGAGTTCGCTCATAATGACGACTATAAACGTACTACTCACTACATTGAAAACGGAACTATCGTTTATGACGACGTTACCGCTTACGAATTTGAAGAATTTATCAAAGCATTGAAACCAGACTTAGTTGCTTCTGGTGTGAAAGAGAAGTATGTCTTCCAAAAGATGGGTCTTCCTTTCCGTCAAATGCACTCTTGGGATTACTCCGAACTTGGTAATGTTGCTGGAAAGGTGCGTTAGTTTAAGGTTTTTTAGTTGGGGAATTAAGACAGTTTAATTTTTAGACTAAATGGATTTTATTATGTTCTATAATAACATTGTTTATAGATAACTGCAAGTAGTAAAAGTCTTATTATATCTGATTTTGAGATGGTTGTTAATTTGTGATGTTTGGTGATTTAGTGATATGGGATAACTTTTTGTGGATTGATTTTATAGACTAAATTTATCTAAATAAGAAAAACAGGAGTAGTATTTACGGCTTTTTATAAGTCATGTTTCCTACAGTTATGGAAGAGGGCTAAGAGGACTAATAATTCTGTGGTTACATAAGCAACAGATGATTTTACCTGAAGATAGCGGTGTGCAAAGAAGCCTCCGCACTAAATCCTTGATTTTATGCGTGGATAGTCACTCTGATCATTTTAACCGTAGTTTTGGGGCGATCGCATAACAATAATCATAAATTACATCCTGTAAATCCTGATTCAGACAATTAATGCTACAATAAACCAATAACTACTTGGTATCATACCATGATGATTACTCAAGCGCCAGAATCCCCATCTCACACATTAGAAGATATATCAGAAGAGATAATTTTCCCACCCAGTGACCTATATAGTGATGAACCTCCCGTGGAAACAGAACTGCATTTACGACAAATTATTCTCCTCCTCAAATGTTTAGAATGGTTATGGAAGGAGAGAACTGATTTTTATGCTGTCGGAAACCTAAGTATTTACTATAGTCCTCATCAAAAGAAATCAAAAGATGTTAGAGGTCCAGATTTTTTCGTAGTTTTAGGAACAGAACGAAAAACTAGAAAAAGTTGGGTAGTGTGGGAAGAAAATGGCAAATATCCTCATGTCATTGTCGAAATTCTTTCACCAACTACAGCTAAAACTGATAGAGAAACTAAAAAACTACTTTATCAAGATACTTTCCGTACACCTGATTATTTCTGGTTTGATCCTTATACATTAGAATTTGCAGGATTTAATTTAATTAGTGGCAAATATCAACCCTTACAACCTAACGAAAAAGGACATTTATGGAGTGAAGAATTGGGTTTATACTTAGGGATTCATGAGGGTTTATTAAGATATTTTACATCATCAGGAGTTTTAGTTCCTACACCGGAAGAAAGCGCAGAGATGGAAGCAACAAGAGCAGCAATGGAAGCAGAAAAAGCGAAAATATCAAATGAAAAATCTCAAAGGTTAGCCGCAAAATTGAGAGAGTTAAATATTGATCCAGATACAATTTAAGGAAATCTCAAATCAAATTGTGTTTGCTTGAATCACCCCAAATTTGTATATTAGGAGTATTATTTTATGTCAATCATGACTATTAAAGATGTAGAAAAACTGCAAACTGCTATCAATGATGCAGGTTTAGATTACGATGTTGAATTAACAAACGGGAGAATTTCTATTGTGGGTCCATCAGATATTGTATCTAGCGAAATTGGTATTCTTTTTAGCCGACTATTAGCGAATTGGGTTTATCCCCGTCGTTTAGGAAGAGTATTTGATTCTGCGGGAGGTTTTATTTTACCTAATAGCAACTTAACCGCTCGCGATGTTTCTTTTGTCAGTGCTGCACGTCTGCGTCAAAGTCCCCGTTATTTTGGCGAACTTGTACCAGATTTAATAGTAGAAATTAAATCTCAAAGTGATAGAATTAAAATATTAAAAAATAAGATTCTCAACTTAATCAAATTAGGTGCAATTATTGGAATTTTAATTGTTCCTGATGAAGAAACAGTAACAGTTTATCGTTCTCAAGGTGAACCAATAGTTTTTCATAATGGCGATATTTTAACTTTACCAGAACTTTTTCCGGGTTGGGAATTAGCTGTTTCTGAATTATGGCCTCCTATTTTTACTGAAGAAGAAATAGAAGGCTTAACGGACGACAAGGGAATTGAAAAAAAGAATTAAAAAATCCAAACATTCCCTAAAATTTCACACCGATTTGACCATTAACTCCTCGCACAGAATTGTAACCAGCACCCACAAAAATATGATCGCTAGTGACTACTTGTACACCACCAGAAACAGCCACTCCTTGATCTTCCGAATACCAACCAATTCCGACATAAGGTGAAATAAATGGTAAACTCAAGAATTTTAAAAAATCTGCTCCCATAGCACCTTGAGGACCCCTTCCTACTTCAACACCAAAACCTAAGACCTTAACACCCGCACCATAAGTAACTTCACTATCTTTACTTCCCACCGTCACCCAAGGTTGTGGTAAAAGTTGAGCCGCAACCTGATGAGGAGTAAATATATTTAAGCAAGTTAGGGATGAAATGATTATTTTGATCATCAATGCTTTTTTCATCGTTGTTTTCCTCTACTACCACTGATATCCTAACATTTTCATAAACACAATTAAAAATTTTTTTGGTGTTGTCTAGGTATAATTTAACATTCTCGGAGTCATGTTATAATCAACAAATAACTACTTGGTATCATACCATGATGATTACTCAAGCACCAGAATCCCCATCTAACACATTAGAAGATATATCAGAAGAGATAATTTTCCCACCTAGTGACCTATATAGTGATGAACCTCCCGTGGAAACAGAACTGCATCTCGAACAAATAATGCTCTTAATAAAATCTCTCAAATGGTTGTGGAAAGAGAGAAATGATTTTTATGCTGTGGGAAATCTCAGTATTTACTATAGTCCCCATCAAAAGAAATCAAAAGATGTGAGAGGTCCAGATTTTTTCGTGGTGTTAGCAACAGAAAGAAAAACTAGAAAAAGTTGGGTTGTGTGGGAAGAAAATGGTAAATATCCTAACCTGATTGTGGAAATTATTTCACCAACTACAGCGAAAACTGACAGAGAAACTAAAAAAGAACTTTATCAAGATATTTTCCGCACACCTGAGTATTTTTGGTTTGATCCCTATACTTTAGAATTTGCAGGTTTTTATTTAATACATGGTAAATATCAACCTGTAGAACCGAATGAAAAGGGACATTTATGGAGTCAAGAATTAGGTTTATATTTAGGAATTGTTCAGGGTTTATTAAGGTATTTTACACCAGATGGAGTTTTAGTTCCCACACCGGAAGAAAGTGCAGAATTTGAAGCACAAAGAGCAGCAATTGAAGCTCAAAGAGCAACAATGTTTGATGAAAAAGCTCAACGGTTAGCAGCAAAGTTGCGAGAATTAAATATTGATCCAGATACAATTTAATTTAGATCCCATTTAGATCCCCGACTTCTCAAAGAAGTCGGGGATCTAGTTTGTGGTAAAATTTCCTAATCAGAGGTGAAATCTCTAAACTCACTTCTGCATTTATTTGTTGGGTAGAAATAAGGAAACGCCTTTTTAGGGATTGAATACTAGTAACTATTAGCTCATAAACCTGATGACTATTTTCCAGTTCACTTAATAAAATTGAGCCATTTTGACTAGCTATAAAATGCAATAATTCTACTTCTGATGGTGGTAAGATATCTAAACTTTGCTCTAAAAAAGCCGTTAATTCAATATCTAAAAAAGGTTGATCTAGCTGCAAAAATTTATTGGTGTCACCTGCAAATAATTCTTGAATAAGATAACCAATGATGTGTAAATATTGGGGAGTTCCTTGATAAATATTCAGCAATTTTTGATAATTTTCCTCATTTTTCAAGCCAAATTTTTTAAGAATGTTCACACCGTCATCATCTAATCCCAATAATTCCAGGGTGAAAACATGACTATGATCATTTTGTGGTTTAGATAATTCACGAATTTCCTCACTACTATTAATAATTAGACAACTTCGATGTTTGGTTGTTGATAATAATTTAAATAGATTCCCGTATTCTTCATACCCTTGTTGATATTTACCTGATACTTGATGCTTTGAAAAAATACAGTTAACATCGTCAATGATAATCAGATAAGAGTGGTTTTCTATGGCTTTTTTAAATTGTGAAAGTTGATGAGGTGAATTATCTTGAATAAGCTGATCATGAGGGTAAATTATCTCTGTGATTAGTTGTGTTAAACTGGGTAGAGATTTTAAACTTTTATAAATAACAAACTCAAAATTTTCTTTGATATGATCAACTAATTTTAAAGCTAAAGCAGTTTTTCCAATACCTTTAATACCCAGTAAGGTTATTAAATTACATTTTCCTTGAAGGATTTTTTGTTGTAGTAATGATAATTCTACTTTGCGTCCATAAAAATCACCGATTTCAGGTGCATCTTTTAAATCTAGATGAGAGGTTATCTGTTCTTTTTTATGGATAATTTCATCATTTTCTGATGATGGTGCAGATTCTTTAAATAGATTACCACTATTGATTGTGAAAATATTAGTTGAAGAGAAACTACATCTACCTGTTGAAGAGAAACTACATTTACCTAAAGTTGACTTGACATTAAATTTATTAACTTTTTTTCCAACTGCTTGAGATAAGGATTTCCACAATTTACTGGCGCTATCCTTGATGTATTTTTCGCTGTGTTGGTGTTCCTTGGCGATATCTGCGTAAGTTCTACCCTGTAGTGTCCCTTCTAGGATAGCTCTTTGTAAATCATTGAGATGCTGTCCTTGATGCTCAAAGACTTGGTTATCTGCAATTTCAATTATCTCTTCAATATTTAACACTACTCCCCCCCTTCAAGTCAAGACTTTTTGATATTCTATCATGCTTTTAATACGTCTTCTAGCGAAACTACATAGGTAAAAATCATGGCGTTGCTGATTTGAGGTATGAAAATGATTTTTGATGATTTCAAAACCCTTGTAGAGACGTTCCATGGAACGTCTCTACACCTAAATTCATACCCTAATTCAGCAACGCCAAAATCATCTGCGCTGGTTGTAAACTTGTTAGCCTGGCGACTGTAAGTCACGGTTACACAGACAAAACCCCCCTTTGCGGGTTGGAAGCCTGGCGACTGGAAGTCACGGCTACACAGACAAAAACCGCCTTCGCGGGTTTGGTGTAAGAGATAAATTTTTGACTAATAGCGTTTATGAAGATTTTTATGGGTGACATAATATTACGTTTAAAGACTTTTATATTACTTCCACATACCTTTGAGGGCTTTACATCCTCTTTTGGGCATATTAAAGTAAGTATGTTTGAGAACTATCGTAATTTATTGTGGGTCGGGTAGTGAATTTCATATTTGTCTACATTTACTCCCAATAAGAATTTGTACGTTATTTAAACGGGGGAATTGACATGAATAAGATTATATCATCTGCGATCGCTGTTTCTGCCATTACTGTATCTACTGTCTTTGGTTCAAGTTTAGTTAACGTTAATATACTACCAGCCCAGGCTCAAAAATCATCAAATTCTAAAACATGGTACATACGTTACACAACTTTTATTCCGGGGAAAATAGTAAAAGTACCACTAAGGAAGAAGTGGTTTAGCGGAGATAACAGGGGATTTGATGTAGACGGTAAAAGTTACCGGACTAGAACTGATGTTACTATTGTCTGTAAAACGGGGAGCAACAATGTCACCATGCGTCCATTTATTGGTACATCAACTGAAGTTACTTCGGACGGTACATTTGTTGACTCTGCTATTGCATCAAGTAATGGTATTAAATTGATAATAAAACAAACCTATCCCACCATCAAATTTACAGTTAAACATGAAGTCGGGATTCCTCGTAAGTTGTTGTTTCCAAGTCCAGATATTTATTATTCTTACACAGGAGAATTTGATTGCGAAAAAGGAACCTATACACTTGAGGGAGAACATGATAAAGCACCGAATCACGAAGTTTATCTCAAAAACTCAGCGTCTGTTGGGTGGAAGACCATATACAGATTTAACGGAGAGGACTTTACGTGTTTAGTTGCAGGCGCGTGCTTTAAATCCAAATGGAATTGGCCTAATGAGTAGTCAAAATTACACAGGCAAAACCCGCTGGGGCGCGGATTTGCTACAAGATATGGATTTTTGACTGGTGGAGTTTGTGAGTATTCCCAAATGATTATGACTTTAATGATACAGTTTTCTCCTTTGGTTTTTAGAGGTTGTTTGAAAACTTTTTCTTGTGGGACTTGACACCCGCAGATATTCCTTGAAAAGCAGGGCGTTTTCATTCTCTAAAATTGCGATCGCTCATCAATAGAGTTATTTCAGATCCTGTCAACTATCAGACAATTTCCCAGAGCGATCGCTCGAATTAACCACCGAATACCTCATCCTGTAAATCCTGATTCAAACAATTTCCCACAGCGATCGCTCATCATTAATTATCCTCAAATTAGCA
>NZ_KE384600.1:39874-40734 GCF_000426905.1 Dolichospermum circinale AWQC131C | reverse complement strand
TGTAAATCCTGAAATCCTGGAAATCCTGATATGGCTTGCGCCACGCTACGCTATCAGACAATTAATTACCGTCAAATTAGCAACCTCATCTGCAAACAAATCCCTCATCCTGTAACTCTTGCAAATCCTCATCTAGCTTGCGCCACGCTATCAGACAAATGCTACAATTAATCAGTAACGATAAGAAGTAACCAAAATGGAAAGTAGAATCACTATTCATCCAGACATTTGTAATGGACGACCCATTATTACTAATACTCGAATTTCTGTACAAACAATTATGGAGTTTTTAGGCGCTGGTGATTCAATTGAGGAAATTCTGGAAGAGTACCCCTCTCTACAACGAGAAGATATTTATGCTTGTATTCAATTTGCAGCAAAGTTGATGGGGAATCATTATCAAGTGAGAAAAATCGCATGAATGGGTTTTTATTCGATGAAAATTTACCCGTGAAAATCCAATTTACTCCATCTTTACCCATTGTCCATGTTTCAATCTTAGGTAACAGTCCAAGTGATACCCAAATATGGCAGTATGCGAAAGAAAGAAAACTGGTAATTGTTACCAAAGATGCAGATTTTTCTGATCGCATGATGGTTGATTTACTTCCGCCTAAAGTAGTACATCTACGCTTTGGGAATGTGCGAAAACGTCAATTTCACTCACTTCTGTCTAGAGTTTGGCCAGAAATTGAAATTTTAGTGGCTGATCATCAGTTAATTAATGTTTATTTGGATCAGATTGAAGCTTTTAAATAATTAATGTTTGATACTAGAAAGCGATCGCTTAAAATGATAAATCACATCCTGTAAGCTATCAGACAATTTACCACAGTGATCGCTCGAATTAACCACCGAAT
>NZ_KE384600.1:24892-39864 GCF_000426905.1 Dolichospermum circinale AWQC131C | reverse complement strand
TGTAAATCCTGAAATCCTGGAAATCCTGATATGGCTTGCGCCACGCTACGCTATCAGACAATTGACCACAGCGATCGCTCACTAATTAATCACGTTTTCTTGTTCCATATCTTTTCTCGTTAACAGCATATTTTTACATTTCACAACAGGTCTAATGTAAAATATTAATCAACTATATCTTATCTTTCAGGAGTCCCAAATTATGCCGATCATGACTATTAAAGATGTAGAAAAACTGCAAACTGCTATCAATGATGCAGGTTTAGATTATGATATGGAATTAGAAAACGGGAGAATTTCTATTGTGGGTCCATCGGATATTGTATCTAGTGAAATTAGCAGTCGTTTAATTGCTTTCCTCTTTGCTTGGATAAATCCCCGTCGCTTAGGAAGAGTATTTGATTCTGCGGGAGGTTTTATTTTACCAGATAGTAATTTAACTGCTCCCGATGTTTCCTTTGTCCGTGCTGCAAGGTTACGTCAAAGTCCTCGTTATTTTGGTGAACTTGTACCTGATTTAGTAGTAGAAATTAAATCTCAAAGTGATAGAATTAAGACTTTAAAAAAGAAGATTCTCAATTTTATTAATTTGGGTGCTGTAGTCGGAATTTTAATTGATCCTGATGAAGAAACTGTTACAGTTTATCGCAAATTAGGTGAACCAATTGTTTTTAGAAACAATGATATTTTAACTTTACCCGAACTTTTACCAGGTTGGGAATTGCCTATTTCTGAATTATGGCCTCCTGTTTTTACTGAGGAAGAAACACAGGAGTAATTTGTAGGTTGAGTTAAGCAACAGCATTTCATATCCCCGACTTCCGGGGGAAGTCGGCGGTTTATTTCATATTTATTTTGGACTATAAGGCAGAGAAGAATGATGTAGAATAATACGCAATTTACCATCACCACCTCTAATAAACTGCCAGGTTTTATCTACCGTTGTGACTTTACCTTTTTTATCAGTAATGTCAACATTACCCATAGTGGTAGCAGTATTACCGACAATAAAAATGCCAGCGTTGCGAATTTCCACTTTTCGCCATCCTTTCAGAGCAAAACCAGTATCTTGAGGGAAAGAGGAATCACCACCCACAAAATAAGACAAAGCTCCTTTGTGTGTCGTGCGGAAGGTCTGGTCTCCAGTTGTCAAGGTTGGCTTAAACAACACCAAGCCCGACTGATAAGCATATAATTCATCTATTACCTTGTCCGCTAATGTTCTAGCGGCAGCCATCCCCTTTTGATCATAGGTAGTGCTGATATTAACCAATGCATTACCCCAGGCTTTTTGGGCGGCCAGCACTTCAGGCTCAGTAATGGATGTATTAACTACTGATGTCTTAGGAGTTGATGAGACTGGCCTAGTGATGGTACTATTAACTTGACCATAAGCCATTGATGGCGCTGTAACCAACAATGTAACCAATAAGGCTATGGTAGCAGCAATTACAGAAAGATTGACTCGTAATTGTTTAATCGGATTGGTTTGCATATTAAGAGCAAGTTACAAAAGTTTTCAGTAACATCTAACCACGTTGTGCCAACCCAGTCAATAGTTACCATCAGTAATTACCATGCTATCATTTAATGATCCGAGAAATTGGGGATCTAGTTTGTCGGGTGAACAATGAAAAAAACAGAGGATTTTGCCTGAAAATAGGGATGTGCGGCGAAAATCCCCGCACCAATTTTTCGGTTTATTCTAGTTTATTCGTGGATAGTTACTTTGATCATTTTCACCGGAGTTTTGGGGCGATCGCCAGATCCTGTTGGAGTGGTTTCGATGGCTTTTAATACATCCATGCCTTCAGTAACTCGACCAAACACGGGATGCTTAGATTGACCGGGGGTAAACCAATCCAGATAGGAGTTGTGGACAGTGTTGATGAAAAACTGGCAACTACCACTATTAGGCCTCCCGGTATTAGCCATAGATAGAGTTCCCGGTTCATTAGAAAGTTTCCCATCTTCAGGATGCTCATCTTGAATACACCCATGAGGACTATTACCTGTTCCTGCACGGGGGGAGCTAGGATCTTTGCTGTAGGGACAACCAAACTGCACCATGAAGTTATTGATCACACGGTGGAAATGTAGCCCATCATAAAACCCACTTTTGGCCAATTTGATGAAATTTCCCGCCGTTATGGGCATAACATCGGTAAATAGTTCAAGAGTAATAGTACCAAGGGAAGTTTCCAGAGTTGCGGTGGGATTTGCCATGAATATTGAATTACCAATCTGTGTAATGGTTTACTTTATCGCTTCTAGTTTACCCAATATCTTGAAAATAAATAAGTTGGCATGAAAAATAAACTCTGTAAAGAAATGTAAAATCATTTTGATCTTTAATAGAGATATTTCATAGCCCCGAATTCTCCCAGAAGTCGGGGATCTATTTCATATTTATTTTGGACTATAGGGCAGAGAAGAATGGTGTAGAATAATACGCAATTTCCCATCACCACCTCTAATAAACTGCCAGGTTTTATCTACTGTTGTCACTTTACCTGTTTTATCAGTTATGGAAACATTACCCATAGTGGTAGCAGTATTACCAACAATAAAAATACCAGCGTTGCGAATTTCCACTTTTCGCCATCCTTTGAGAGCAAAACCAGTATCTTGAGGGAAAGAGGAATCACCACCCACAAAATAAGACAAAGCTCCTTTGTGTGTTGTGCGGAAGGTCTGATCTCCAGTTGTCAAGGTTGGTTTAAACAACACTAGTCCAGATTGATAAGCGTATAGTGTATCTATTATATCGTCAGCTAATTTCTTAGCAGCGGCCATTCCTTTC
Organism: Dolichospermum circinale AWQC131C; assembly: GCF_000426905.1. NCBI lineage: Bacteria > Bacillati > Cyanobacteriota > Cyanophyceae > Nostocales > Aphanizomenonaceae > Dolichospermum > Dolichospermum circinale. The sequence goes on along the minus strand of NZ_KE384600.1, from coordinate 37,061 downwards.
TCATCATAGGTAGTGCTAATGGAAACCAATGCTTGACCCCAGGCTTTCTGAGCAGCCAGCACTTCAGCCTCAGTAATGGATGTATTAACTACTGATGTCTTAGGAGTTGATGAGGCTGGCTTAGTGGTGGTATTATTTTGACCATGAGCTATTGATGGCGCTGTCACCAACAAGGCTATGGTAGCAGCAGTTACAGAAAGATTGACTTGTAATTGTTTAAGAGGATTAGTTTGCATATTAAGAAGAGGTATGAAAAAGGAAATTACGTTTTCCATAACATCTAACCACATTGTGCCAATCTAGTCCAATAACTACTATAAATAGTTACCATCAGTAATTACCATTCGAGTGAGGTACAATAAATCATAATTAAACGCAGATAAACGCAGATAAATACAGATGATTTGTTAATTAACCTTTTAATCAGGAAAAGCTAAACCGGTTCTAGGATCTCTGATATATAATCCTAGTGTTAAACTCCGCATGACTTCATCCCAAACGGGTATTAATTGTTCTGCCTGATCTGCCCAATAATCAAAGGTAATTAAACATTGAATATTAGAACCTAAACCAACACAGGTTCTTGAAAATGCTTCTCTGGGTTCGGTTTGAGTGTCAATAAATTTAATTTCACACCACATAATTTTAGCCGTTTGTCTTTTGACAGTGATCACTTCTCCTCTTGCAATTACATCACGACTATCATCTTCCATGATTTTCTTTAAAGTAGATTTGAGGGGAAACAGAGTCCAATCATTAGGAGGTAAATGATTGTAAGACATTTCTAAACAACAATCATCATCAGGTGGTTTTTTATCTGTAAACTTAAATGATTTTTCCTGGGGTTGAGTTATCCAACCACGAGGAACATTAAACCGCACAGCCCCCCTACCTGCCACAAAAATATTGTATTCTGGGGGAGATTCCCAATGATGATCTGGTTTCAGTTCTAGGGTTTCCTTAATCCATTGGAAATTACTTTTTTTACGTTTTGCCATAATTTTAATAAGAGATTAAATTTCATCTTTATTTTGGAAATGTGATTTTATGTTTCTGTTTCCAACCCCACACTATCATAAAGCATTTCTATGGGAAATTCAAATGCAATACTTGATAAGGTGATCATGTCTCCAGTAGTGTAGGGATAATAAAGCCACATTCTTCCTTCTCCTCGACAATAACGTTCAACGGAGATTTTTTCAGAATCAATCAAGATGTATTCTTGTAAACTGGGTATGGTGAGATAATATTTAAATTTTTCCTCTCTATCTTTACCGCTTGTACTGGGAGAAAGAACTTCAACAATTAATTTAGGATTTTGGATAAATTTACGGGCATTGATGTCTTCAGGGTGACAACTAACGATCAGATCAGGATAGAAGTATGGACCTTTAGAGGTAACTTGTACTTTTACATCTGATACATTGATTCGACAACCTCTAGGACGGAGATGAGAATATAGAGGTCTGTAAAGATTGAGAGCAATATCATTATGGGGGATTGTACCACCGGTCATGGCGAAAACTTCACCGTTGATGTATTCATAGCGAATATCTTGGTTAAGTTCCCATGCAAGATATTTCTCAATGGTCATTTTTGCTGGTTGTTGGGGAATGGCTATCATAGCAGGATTTTTCTCAGTTTGTTTTGATTATAGCAATTGATAGGAAAATAGTTCTTAATCAGACCAAAGAATTGCAGCTAATCGTTCCTCAACTTCACAGATATAATCTGTCAAACCTGTATCAACTCCTCTTTCTCGTAGATGTTTTAATTTTGTCTTTTCCCAACATAGCTTTTCCCGTTCCTTATCATCTCCTGTAAGTTGTTTAACTACTACTTTTACATTTCTCATTCGTTCAGGTTCTTTCTCAGAAATAGCGCGTAATCTGTGAGACTCTATGGAAGGATCAAAACTCAATTTATTTTTGATTTCTTCTAGTATTTGTTCTTCTTGTTGATTTGATGGAATAAAGCCATTTAAAACCCATGCTTCACGTTTTGGATCAGCAGCACCAATGATAATTTCTAATTTCGGCGTTTTATTAATATGTTCTGAACGTGCTTGTTTAAGTCCTTCTTTACGTTCCGGTTGATTATCTAAATCACGGATAAAAATAACAGCTTTAATCTGTCGTGTTTTTTGCAGAAATCGCACTAAATTAAGAGCCTTAATAGCTCTTGCTCCATCAGCTTTTAAAGGTACATTATTACTATCATGACCTAAATATCTGGGTTCATTATATTTTAGTTGTTTTTTTGCATCATCAATTATTTTTCTAATGTCTCTCCAACAAGAATGTTGTGTTCCTTCCTCTAACCCAGTCCACTGAAAATGATATTGAAGACTATCATCATCTAACCAATCGAATTTTTCTTGTAAAACTCGCTCGGCTAATTTAGTAGCTGTTCTGGCATCTGCACCACTTTCAACTATGACAATAAACTCAATCACAGACTTCTCCTTCTGTTACCCAATCTTCACCTTCAGCATCCCAAAATTCACCTGTTGTCAAGGTTTCTTTTGCCCATTCTACATCAGGATGTTCATCCAAACGTTTGGACATTGTGAAACCTGATTTACTGTTATTTAAGATGTGAACTTGAGAAGGAGTAAGTGCATCAATAATATAAGGGGAATGAGTAGAGAAAATAATTTGCAAGTTGGGATTTTCTGCGATGATTTCTTTAAACACAGTCATTAACTCCCGTTGTGCTTGAGGATGAAGTCCCTGTTCCACATCATCTAATAAAACTAAATTAGGTTGATTAGGATTCATTAGTACAGTTAATAATCCTAATGTTAACATTGTTCCTTCGCTAATTGCATGGGCTGGAATACGTTCACCTGTATTCATGTCTAGTACCACCTCTTGTCCTGTCATTTCCTGAGTTTCTTCATAGGAAATAGATTTACCATCTACTTCGATTAAACGTTTGCGAATGACTGGAACTTTTGCTCGTTTTATGCCAACTTTGCGGACATTTGGGACAATTCGACTCAGCTTTTCTTCTATTAATTGAAATTTATCTGGAGCTTCATCACGCAGAAAATCTAAGGTAGGTGCTAATCCTGAACCATCAGACTCAACTCTTGGCGTAATTTCTTGACTGTAAGCTGGTTTAGCAAGATTACTTGCAACTAATTTTAGGTAAACAGTAGGCTTGAAAAAATTAGATGGTAAAGGTGGATCTTGTGGTGAGTATGAATATGAACCATATAGTTTTTCATTTGTCCAACTACTTTTATTACCATCTATATTCCATGATAATTTTGCAATCCAATTATTAGTATTTTTGTTCTCCAAACTATAGGACACTTGGCAATTTTTTTGATTTTCCCAATAACCACTCGCAGTAACAGACATATTTTTTTCGCCAATTGTTGTAATGAATTGAGGTGATCTATCATACTCAAATATTTTTTCAAAGGATGTATCAGGAATCATGCTTAGATAATGCAATGCTTGGAGGACTGTTGTTTTACCGGCACTGTTTTTTCCTACAATTCCATGTAATCGGGAATTATCAAAATTGAGTTCTGTTGATTTATGGCTTTTGAAATTATGAAGGATTAGTTTTTCTAGCATATTTTTAATATGTAATTATTTTCTCCAGAAAATATCATACTTTAAAAACAACATCGTCTATAAAAAATGGATTAAATAAAACAAAACTAAAATCCTGCTTGTTTTTTCATCATTTTATCATTACCAATGTGTGTTTTAATTTTCATACTTTCCATAGACTGATCTCCTGGTTGATTATGTTGTCAGCAGTTTGGATAAAATTTTTGATGGTTGTTCACGAATTAATGATATAAATTAGTTTAGAAGGTAAAGGAATTTGTTTTTTACCACTACAATAAACAGCTTCTATCCATAACTCTCGCGCTTCATTAATATTTTCTATCGCTTCCTCTAAATTGTCTCCCTGACTCATACAACCTGGTAAGTCAGCAATCATTACTGTATATCCTCCGTCCTCTTCTGGATAAAGAGATATGGGATATTTTAAAGACAGATAATATTCTAAAGATTGATGCTCAAGTTGAGAATTAGTTTTCATCTTGCCAATTTTCCAAGTCTAGTAATCTAATCGTTTCTTCAATATACGTTCGTTTAACTTTTTTACCCCCTTTTTTGGGAATAATAATCACTTCTCCTTGATCATTTTCAAAAGCGTGATGACTTCCCTTCGCTCTAATTTCCTGATATCCAAATGCTTCCAAAACATAACTAATTTCTTCAAATCTGGCTTCAGGAAAGAAAGAAGATATTTAATTAATTTACTTAGTTTACCCATTGACTAATCATAGCATTTTTTTGGCTAGGTGGTTGAGATAATTATTCATTAACCAGTTATACCACACTTTACAAAAATAATATTCTTGGTTAACCAAACTTAACTCCGTTTATAAACCATTTCCATCCTCAACTTCTCCACCTCAATCTTCAAGCGTTCATTCTCCATTTTCAACCAACTGTCATTTTGTTTTGATTATAGCAACTACAATTACAACTATTTTGAGTTTATTCAAGTGTGCTTTCATGAAAATTTCGCGCTAAGATGCAAAGGAAACAAGAATGCGATCGCTCTCAAAGACTCTAATAGACATCTCCGGTAATTAAATGTGCGTGAGTTATAACCCTTGTAGAGACGTTCCATGGAACGTCTCTACAATATTTTTCACCAGATGTCTAATGGAAGTTGATTCTGAAATATCTTTATAGATATTTAATATTCCGTAGTGTTTTAGTGTTTTTATCAGTTTTCGTAACTGGTATAAATTCTGAAAGTTTCGCTGCTGCTGAAAAAGTTACTTTTGCAGCCTATGGTGATATGCCTTATTTCGCCAAGTCAGCAGATGGTAGAACTGATGAGCAAGTTTTGATCCAAGATATTGCGCCTAAATTCCGCCAACGTGAAGATATACCCTTTGTAATTCATTTGGGTGATCTTGGTCGTCCCCAGGATACTTGTTATGATACTTGGTTGGAGAAAAATAAGACGTTTTGGAAAACCGATATAGTTAAACCTGTGTTTTTTACACCAGGAGATAATGATTGGACTGATTGCGATCGGGAAGGTCTAGCTGTTAGAAAATCAGAGTTGGAAAGACTAGACGCAATTAGAAAGGTGTTCTTTAGTCAACCTAAAACTCTCAATCCTGAATGGCGATATGAAGAACAAGCCACTTTACCTGAAAATGAAACTTGGTGGTATAATGGTGTCCGTTTTGTAACAGAACATATCGTCAGCACTGATAATGGACGCACTGAGATATTTCTTGATGATCCTATCAAAGTTAATCAATTAGTTGATGAACGAGATAAAGAGAATGCTATTTGGCTGAATCATGCTTTTGAAATGGCAAAAGATAGTGATACATCAGCTGTAGTTGTAGCGACTCAATTAGATCCTTTTGCTCCTGATGGTAGTACAGGTGATGTTTTTAGCAGATGTCTAAATAATCATGCGTACAAAGGTTTTTGTGAACAATTGCAGACATTGGCGGCAAATTTAGATAAACCAGTGTTATTAGTTCATGGTGATACCAATGCTTACTGTTTTGATCAACCTTTTCCTGTAGGTAAAACTCCGAAATTATGGCGCTTGAATGCACCTGGTGATTTTAAAGTGATTGATGCTTCTTTAATCTCTTTTGATCCTAGCAATTCTAGCAAACCTTTTCAAGTTACCGGACTGTTATCAGGTAAAGAACCTCCGCAAATCTGCGATTACAGTAGATAATAGGTGATTAATTGATGATGCGATATCTGTTAAAAATACAGCGATCGCACATCATATAATTCTTTTTGGCGTTGCTGATTTAATTTCAGCAACACCAAAAAATGAGATTCTTAACTAACCAAACTTAACTCCGTTTATAAACCATTTCCATTCTCAACTTTTCCACCTCAATCTTCAACCGTTCATTCTCCATTTTCAACCCCGTATTTTCATCCTTAATCAACTCTACCTCATGCCGTTTACTCAAAGCCTGATTAATTGCTAATTTCCGCATATCTAAAGAAAACCAACGTTGATAAGTTTTGGTGTGAATTTCCACACTATGACCCAAATTATCCGCCGCAGCCTTAATAGGAATGCCCAAAATATGCGCTCGAATTGCCCAACCATGACGTAAATCATAGGGTTTAAAATCCAAACCAATTTTTCTAAACCACCAACTCACCCTTTGGATTAAAGCCGTGATTTCTGCATGATTATTTTGGTCTTTTTTACTGATTTCTCTGGCTAACATTTGCAAATATTTAGGATTTCTTAAATCAAATTCATCAATCCATTCTTTATATAAAGGTAAAGCTTCTCTTTCCCCAGTTTTACAGTTTTTATCAACCTTCCAAGTTAAATCTATATTTTCATTACTTAACCACCAATCAATATGAGGATTAACAAAAAGCTCACGGGGACGTAAACCAAAAACCGCCAACATTCCATAGGTCCAACGCCAAAGTTGCCAACTATCTTTGACATCTTGATTAACTTGTTTACCTCTGTTATTTAGATATTCATCAAACTTGTAAAATCCAGTAACTATTTCTTTATCAGTGGGAATATTGCGAGAATTACTTTCAGGAACTTTAGCATAATTAGTTAAATTAATTTCAATTTTAAAAACTTGACAAAATACAGAAATAGCCCGAACAGCATTATATTTAGCCCATTCCTTATCTATTTTCTCAATTGCATTAATCAAATTTTGCCCATTAGCCAAATCATTGGCATTTGTATAACGTTTAATTCGGGAAAAATAATAGAAAAAAGTATGTTGACTTTTAGTGGTGCGTTTATGGGTTTTAAAATATTCATCTTCAAATTTTACTAATAATTGACCAATGGTTATTAACTCTTTTTTAATATCTTCATTTCCTAAATTTCCCAAATATTTATCATTCCAAATAAAGGTTTTTCTAGCAATTAACTTACCTAGTTCATAAGCCTCTTCCTCCGCAGTTTTCAGTCCTGATAAATTTGCTGGAATATTTAAACTGAGATTGTATTGTTTTTTTCCCGTTCCTCTGATATCCTCATCTCCTGGTTTAATAGGTAAGGTTGCCCGTAATTGCAGACATCCATTTGATTCTCGGATTGTTACCCTTGTCTTTGCAGACTTCAAACGCAGATTTACCTGCTGTATTTCCTGTGCTAAGTTTGTTTTCATGTTTTGCGAGAGTTACAAATAAACCTCCCCCCCTACCCCTCTCCTCTTAGGAAAGGAGGGAAAATCTCTTTCTAGGGAAGGGGTTGGGGTGAAGTCTGTTTAGTTTATATTTACTAGAAAAATAAATATGTCTCATGCAAACATAGTTTCTCCCTAACTTTTTCACGCTTTCGACCAGAAATAAAAATTGGTGGATAGATCAAATGTATAAATACGGGTCACGCAAAGAATCAGAACCTTTACAGCGGTTTCTGCTTTTATGAGGTACAAAGTTGAATGATCAAACTCTTGTAGTGCGGGCATACTTCGGCAAACTCAGTACAAGTCTTGCCCGCTAAATATGTACCTCATAACACCCGGAAGTGCTGTATCTTATATTTAGTGCAATTTTGGACGATATTTATGATGATTATAAATTATGAATTTGACTAGCTTTAATTACGTCCTCAACTGTAACATTTAACTCAGAAAAGGTAGGAGAAATAATTTTTTCTGTTCCTGTAAATGCTTTAACTTGGTATTTTCCGTCAATTAATTCATAAACAAATATTGTTGGTAATTTAGGATTTCCTAAATAACTTCGAGAAGCGATTGCTAAATAATCTACTATCCAATATTCTTTAATTCCCAGATTTTCATATTCTTCTAATTTATCAATATAGTCATCTTCCCAATTTGTTGATGTTACTTCTACTGCTAATTGAATCGCGTCAATTAAAGCTCCATAAGTTGTGACATTAGAGTTCCATAAAGATGCACTGACTACGCTCACATCTGGGTTTCTTCCTCTTTGATCGCCCCTATTGGTAACTGTTCTAATGACAATATCTTTATCTACAATATAATCAAGTTGTAACCGCCGAATTTCATCATTAAAACCAAACATTAAATATCGGGCTACATTTTTACGCGCTCTAATTGCTTCCACTTTAACAATTTCTCCATTTACTAATTCATAAATACCATCATCGGGACGTTGTTGTAAGAATTGTCCAAAGTCTAATTTTGTTAAGGTCGTGATGCTCATAGTGTCCTCACTAAGCTTTGCTAAAATAGCATTATAGCACTTGTCAGAATCAGGATGTCCAAGATTTGAGGATTTACAGGATGTTAATGTTGGGTTTTACTGTCGTTCAACCCAACCTACATTTCCAGTAATTAAGTCCTTACTGTCAATCCTTGTATTGCAAAAAGTCTAAACTGTACGTATGTCGGGGTATACTGCTTCATAATGCAGAGATCCTCAATTTTTTTAGTTAAAACCTATTAAACCAGCAGAATAAATACTCCGGTCCTTACCACGGTTACGACGGATTTGCAATTTTCGCTCGTGACATGGACTTGGCGCTCAACAGCCCAACCTGGGGATTAATTGGCGCTCCCTGGAACAAAAAAGCTCAAGCTAAAGTTAAAGCTAAAGCGGCCGTCTAGGGAACAAAAATCTGGGGTAAAACCCCAGGAGAGTTGGAAATTCAAGATTCAAAATTAAAAATTCTCAGTTTTGAATTTTGCATTCTGAATCTTGAGTGGTATTTCCGACTCTCCACCAAACGCAAACATCATACACCGCAGGAGATACAGAAAATGCCTCAGAATCCAGAAAAGATTCAGGATCACGTTGAGCTATTCCACCAACCAGAATATCAACAACTGTTTGAAAACAAGAAACAGTTTGAAAATGGCCACACTTCCGAAGAAGTACAACGGGTAGCAGACTGGACAAAAACCTGGGAATACCGGGAAAAGAACTTTGCGCGGGAAGCTTTAACCGTTAACCCAGCTAAAGGTTGTCAACCTTTAGGCGCTATGTTTGCGGCCGTAGGATTTGAAGGTACTCTTCCCTTCGTTCAAGGTTCTCAAGGTTGCGTGGCTTACTTCCGTACCCACTTAACCCGTCACTATAAAGAACCATTTGCTGGTGTTTCTTCTTCCATGACAGAAGACGCGGCTGTATTCGGTGGTTTGCAAAACATGATTGATGGTTTGGCTAACTCTTACAAACTATACAATCCTAAAATGATTGCTGTTTGTACCACCTGTATGGCAGAAGTTATCGGTGATGACTTACAATCATTCATTGGTAACGCGAAAGAAGCTGGTTCAGTTCCTCAAGATTTCCCAGTTCCTTTTGCTCACACTCCTAGCTTCGTTGGTTCTCACATCACTGGTTACGATAACATGATGAAGGGAATCCTTTCTACCTTAACCGCAGGTAAGAAGAAAGCCAAGAGCAACGGTAAAATCAACTTTATTCCTGGTTTTGATACCTACGTAGAAAACAACCGCGAAGTTAAGCGCATTGCTAACCTATTCGGTTTTGACTACACCTTATTATCTGACAACAGTGATTATGTTGACTCACCTAATGATGGTGCGTACAATATGTACCCAGGTGGTACTAAGCTCGAAGATGCAGCAGATTCCATTAACGGTAAAGCTACTATTGCTCTTCAAGCTTACTCCACAGCCAAGACCCGTGAATACATTGCTAAGGAATGGGGTCAAGACGTTTGTGTTTCTCGTCCTTGGGGTATCAAGGGAACTGATGAGTTCTTGATGAAACTCAGCGAAATGACTGGTAAGGCTATTCCTGAAGAGTTAGAAATCGAACGTGGTCGTGCAGTTGACGCAATGACTGACTCCCATGCTTGGTTACATGGTAAGCGTTTCGCTATCTATGGTGATCCTGACTTAGTTTACAGCTTAGTTGGTTTTATGTTGGAAATGGGTGCTGAACCAGTACACATCTTGGTTCACAACACCAATGAAGTATTTGAGAAAGAATTGCAAGCATTGTTAGATTCTAGCGCCTTCGGTAAGTCCGCTAAAATCTGGGGTGGTAAGGACTTGTGGCACTTACGCTCCTTGTTATTTACCGAACCCGTAGACCTATTAATTGGTAACTCCTACGGTAAGTATTTATGGCGTGATTGTGGTGTACCTTTGGTGAGAATTGGTTATCCTATCATGGACCGTCACCACTACCACCGTTACGCAACTGTTGGTTATAAAGGTGTTATTAACCTGTTGAACTGGATTGTCAATACAATCTTTGAAGAAATTGACCGTACTACCAATGTTCCTGGTCAAACCGATATTTCCTACGACTTAGTTCGTTAAGAATTATCTAGGGGTGGGATTTTCCCCTCCTTTCGGTCGCAAATAAGCAAAGGGGACAGGAAATTGGGTAAATTCCCTAAAATCCTCTCCCCTATCTCCAATTCCATTAGCCTAAATAGCCTACTCTTTGTTCCTTTCATCTACCTGACAGATGAATTTTCCCATAAGTTCCTAGAAAAATGATCTGTTTTCATCAGTGTTAATCAATGTTATGAAAATCCCACTCTGGAAAATATAGATAAATACATATCTTTTTTGTAGGTTTATCTGTGTAAATATTAAGTTAATCTTGTTTCGCGCTAAGACGCAAAGGAAGAAATATATTAATTTAAACTGTAGTCTAAATATGTGAATTTGGCTGTAATTTTGTGGAAATCATTATTTTGATGATGGACTTTCATCAAGATTTGTATTGTTAATAAATTCTATCTAACGGGAGAATAAAAATGAAAGTCAAGCAAAGTAAAATTAACGAATTGCTGAGTGAATCAGGATGTGAACATAATCAAAAAAAACAGGGAGAAAAAAAGAATAAATCTTGTACCCAACAAGCTCAACCAGGTGCGGCTCAAGGGGGTTGTGCTTTTGATGGTGCGATGATTGCTTTAGTCCCAATTACTGATGCGGCTCATTTGGTTCATGGTCCGATCGCTTGTGCTGGAAATTCCTGGGGAAGTCGTGGGAGTTTGTCTTCTGGTCCAATGCTTTATAAAACAGGTTTTACTACCGATGTTGGGGAAAATGATGTAATTTTCGGCGGTGAAAAAAAGCTTTATAAAGCGATTTTAGAAGTTAATCAAAATTATAAGCCTGCGGCGATTTTTGTTTACGCCACCTGCGTTACAGCCTTAATTGGTGATGATATTGATGCAGTTTGTAAGGTAGCAGCCCAAAAAATTGGCACTCCTGTCATTCCTGTTATTGCTCCGGGATTTATTGGTAGTAAAAACTTAGGTAATCGTTTTGGTGGTGAAGCTTTACTAGAATATGTAGTGGGAACTGCTGAACCTGAATATACTACCCCTTATGATATTAATTTAATAGGTGAATACAATATTGCAGGGGAAATGTGGGGAGTTTTACCATTATTTGAAAAGTTAGGAATTAGGGTTTTATCAAAAATTACTGGTGATGCTCGTTATCAAGAAGTGCGTTATGCTCACCGGGCAAAATTAAATGTCATGATCTGCTCACGAGCGCTTTTAAATATGGCGCGAAAAATGGAAGAGCGTTACGGTATTCCTTACATTGAAGAGTCATTTTATGGCATTAATGATATTAACCGTTGTTTGCGAACTGTGGCGGCTAAATTAGGTGATGCTGATTTACAGGAACGCACAGAAAAACTCATTGTTGAAGAAACAGCGGCCTTAGATATTGCACTTGCTCCCTATCGAGAAAAATTAAAAGGAAAACGCATTGTTCTCTATACTGGTGGTGTGAAAAGTTGGTCAATTATTTCCGCTGCGAAGGATTTGGGAATTGAAGTTGTGGCCACAAGTACCCGCAAAAGTACGGAAGAAGATAAAGCTAAAATTAAAAATTTGTTGGGTAATGATGGTATTATGCTGGAGAAAGGAAACGCTTCCGAACTCCTGAAATTAATTGCAGAGACTAACGCAGATATGCTGATTGCTGGCGGTAGAAATCAATATACAGCTTTAAAAGCCAGAATTCCCTTTTTAGATATTAACCAAGAACGTCATCATCCCTACGCGGGTTATGTGGGTATGGTGGAAATGGCGCGGGAGTTGACTGAGGCTTTATATAGTCCTGTGTGGGAGCAAATTCGCAAGCCGGCTCCTTGGGAGTAATTGTCTTACACAGGGAGTAAAAACAGAAAACTATCTTGGTTAATTT
>NZ_KE384600.1:384-24837 GCF_000426905.1 Dolichospermum circinale AWQC131C | reverse complement strand
GCCTGCCCTACCCGGAGTAGAAGCCTCAATTATTGTGGGGTAGGCATCTTGCCTGCCCTACCCTGGACGGGCTAGAAGCCCATCCCACAAGATTTTTAGATGTTCTATAATTTATCAAAGATTAATTTATGGCGATCGCAATTGTTCCAGAAAAGTCTGTGACTGTCAACCCCCTCAAACAAAGTCAGGCTTTAGGCGCTTCTTTAGCTTTTTTGGGTTTAAAGGGAACTATGCCCTTATTTCATGGTTCTCAGGGTTGTACAGCCTTCGCAAAAGTAGTTTTAGTTCGACATTTTCGGGAAGCAATTCCCCTTGCGACTACTGCAATGACGGAAGTTACTACTATTTTGGGAGGTGAGGAAAATGTGGAGCAAGCTATTCTCACTTTAGTTGAAAAAGTACAACCGGAAATCATTGGTTTATGCACTACTGGGCTAACAGAAACTAGAGGTGATGATATTGAACGTTTTTTAAAAGATATTCGAGAACGTCACCCCGAACTTAATCATTTAGCCATTATTTTTGCTCCCACTCCCGATTTTAAAGGTGCTTTACAAGACGGTTTTGCAGTCGCAGTAGAAAGTATTGTTAAAGAAATTCCCAAAGCAGGGGGAATTAAACCAGAACAAATCACAATTTTAGCTGGTGCTGCTCTCACTCCTGGAGATGTTCAAGAAATTCGAGAAATAGTTACATCTTTCGGACTAGAACCCATATTTGTTCCTGATTTAGGAGCTTCATTAGATGGACATTTAGAAGATGGTTATACTGCTATAACTGCTAGTGGAACAACTTTAAAAGAATTACGTTCCTTGGGTAGTTCAGCTTTTACCTTAGCATTAGGTGAAAGTATGCGCCAGGCGGCGAAAATTTTAGAAGAACGCTTCGGAACTAACTATCAAGTATTCAGAGATCTAATAGGATTAGAACCTGTAGATGAATTTCTGCAAAAATTATCTTTATTAAGTGGAAATCCCGTTCCTGAAAAATATCGTCGTCAACGTCGTCAATTGCAAGATGCAATGTTAGATACTCACTTTTATTTTAGTGCCAAAAGAGTATCTTTAGCTTTAGAACCAGATTTATTATGGACTATAGTTAAATTTTTGCAATCAATGGGGGCAGAAATTCATAATGCTGTCACCACAACTCGTTCTCCCTTACTTCAAGAACTTCCTATTAAAGATGTCACCATTGGCGATTTAGAAGATTTTGAAAAATTGGCAATAGGTTCTGATTTATTAATTGGTAATTCCCACGTAAATACCATCTCTAAACGCCTTTCTATTCCCCTCTATCGTTTAGGTATTCCCATTTATGACCGATTAGGAAATGGTCTATTTACCAAAGTAGGCTATCGCGGTACTATTGAGCTTCTTTTCGGCATGGGAAACCTATTTATAGAACATGAGGAATCATCAATGATGAACCAATGGTCATCAGTAATTAACAAATAACAACTAACAACTAACAACTGACAACTAACAACTAACAACTAACAACTAACAACTAACAACTAACAACTAACAACTGACAACTGACAACTGACAACTGACAACTGACAACTGACAACTGACAACTGACAACTGACAACCAACAAAGGACAAATGAAAGTGAAAATTGCTTTTACGACAAATGACAGAATTCATGTTAATGCTCACTTTGGGTGGGCTAAGGAAATAGATGTTTATGAAATTTCCGACAACGGCTATGAATTTGTAGAAACTCTCAAATTTGAAGGTGATCTAAAAGAAGATGGTAATGAGGATAAAATTACTCCTAAACTTCAGGCTCTTAATGATTGCACAATTGTTTATGTTGTGGCTATTGGTGGTAGTGCAGCCGCTCGTTTAATTAAGAAGGGTGTAACTCCAGTTAAGGCTAAATCTGAAGAGGAAAAAATTGCAGAAATTCTCGATAAATTAGTCAAAACTCTCAAGGGTAATCCTCCACCTTGGTTACGGAAAGCTTTACAACAGAAAAAACCTAGTTTTGCTGAAGAAATTGAAAACGAAGCAACAGTATGAGTACAAATAATGTGAATGGAACTGGTAACAATTTAGAGGTAATTTTACCCCCTTTTTTGAAAGCATTAGTTCAACAAATTCGGGCGCAAGATAGTTATGGTTTCTACCGAAATTGGACTGATGAATTAATTCTCAAACCCTATATTGTTACTAAACAAAAGAAACGGGAAATTTCTGTAGAAGGTGAAGTTGATCCCGCCACTATTTCCCGTATAAATGCCTTTTTTCGGGCGGTAGCTGCCAGCATTGAAAAGGAAACTGGACTCATTTCTAATGTAGTTATTGAATTAGGACATGAGGGTTTTGGTTGGGCTTTAGTATTTTCAGGACGCTTATTATTAGCTGTCAAAACTTTGCGTGATGCTCATCGTTTTGGTTTTGATTCCTTCGAGAAATTAGACGAAGAAGGCACAAAGTTTGTGGAAAAAGGCATTGATTTAGCCAAGCGTTTCCCCGAAGTAGGAAATCTTTAATTAGTCAGTGGTCAGTGGTCAGTGGTTAGTGATTAGTGGTTAGAGGAAACTTTCAAATTTGTTCTCTTCTATAGCAAATTACAACTGACAACTGACAAAGGACAACTAACAAAGAACAACTGACAACTGACCAATGACAAAGGACAAAAAATATGACAATTGAGGAAATCACAACCAAGATTAAAAAGCTAAATAGCAAAGCAGGTCAAATGAAAATGGATCTGCATGATTTAGCAGAAGGACTACCCACAGATTATCAAAAACTGATGGATGTTGCTGCGGAAACTTACGAAATCTACTGTCAGTTAGATGGACTCAAGCAACAACTCAAAAAAATGGAGAATTCTAAATGAGTACCAATATTGATGAATTTAAAAACCTCGTAGATGCCGAAGAGTTTTTCATCTTTTTTAATCTACCCTATGACCAAAAATTTGTAAATGTCAATCGTTTACATATTTTGAAAAAGTTTTCTCAGTTCATGAGTCAAATTGATGATAGTTATCCTCAACTAAATGACCAAGAAAGATTAGAGAAATATTGTGTTGCTTTACAACAAGCTTATCAGGTGTTTATAGAATCCACACCCCATGAACAAAAGCTGTTCAAGGTATTTAATGATAAGCCCAAAAATGTTGTCACCCTGACAGAAATTACCTCAGATTAGGAGTTAAAAAGTGATTAACCTAACGCCTACCGAATTGGAACGCTATAGTCGCCAAATGATGCTTCCTAATTTTGGCGAATTAGCTCAAAAGCGCCTAAAATCAGCGACTGTTTTAGTGTCAGGTGTGGGTGGATTAGGTGGCACGGCGGCGCTTTACTTAACAGTAGCAGGCGTTGGGCGGCTGATCCTAGTCCGAGGTGGTGATTTGCGGCTGGATGATATGAATCGTCAGGTTTTGATGACTGATGACTGGGTGGGTAAACCCAGAGTATTTAAAGCCCAAGAAACCCTCAAAGCCATCAATCCTGATGTTCAAGTGGATGTAGTTCACGATTACATTACCGCAGAAAATGTGGATGGGTTGGTACAGTCGGCTGATATGGCTTTGGATTGCGCTCATAATTTCACTGAACGCAATTTGTTAAATGAAGCCTGTGTCCGCTGGCGCAAACCCATGGTAGAGGCGGCCATGGACGGTATGGAGGCTTACCTGACCACGATTATTCCCGGTGTCACCCCTTGTTTATCTTGTCTGTTTCCAGAAAAACCGGATTGGGACCGACGCGGTTTTTCCGTGCTGGGGGCTGTTTCTGGGACCTTGGCCTGTTTGACCGCTTTGGAAGCAGTAAAGCTGATTACTGGTTTTAGTCAACCGCTGTTATCAGAATTACTAACCATTGATTTAAACAGAATGGAATTTGCTAAACGTCGTTCTCACCGCGATCGCAATTGTCCAGTCTGCGGTAATACTGCCCCTTGGAGATATTCCCAATCTCAAGCTGCAACGGTGTAAGTTACCACTTCTTGAAAATCCACATCCAAATCAGAATATTCGCTACAGAATAAGACATAAAATGACTGTTACTTTAACAGAAAAGGCAGAATTTCGTCTCTGGGCATTTGTCAAGGGTTCTGCAACCGACGAAACTAATAACGCCACCAAGGGTGTCCGTATCTCGGTTAAAGATGGTGGTTGCAGTGGCTACGAGTATGGCATCGAAATTACTAGCAAGCCCCAACCTGATGATATCGTAACTCAACAAGGAAATGTGTTGATTTATGTTGATGCTAAAAGTGCGCCGTTATTAGCAGGTGTGGTAGTTGATTTTGTAGAGGGAGTTATGGATAGCGGTTTTAAGTTTTCTAACCCCAATGCAACTGATACCTGCGGTTGTGGCAAGTCTTTTAAAACCAGTGATGGTACTCCCAATGGTGTACCTTGCGGTAAATAGTTCAAACTTCAAAAGTTAGCTCCTTTATTTTGAATTTTGACTTGATCCAGGAAAACTTAACGAACTCAAAAACTCACTTCATTAATCTTTGAGGAGAATCGAAAAATGGCGACATATCAAGTAAGATTGATCAACAAAAAAGAAAATATAGACACCACAATTGAATGTGATGAAGAGATGACAATTGTAGACGCAGCAGAAGAAGCTGGTCTGGAATTACCTTTCTCTTGTAAATCCGGTGCTTGCTCTAGCTGTGTAGGTAAGATTGTTGAAGGTGAAATCAATCAAGATGATCAATCCTTCCTAGATGATGAGCAAATGGGCAAAGGATTCGCCTTATTGTGTGTTACCTATCCCCGTTCTAACTGCACAATCAAAACCCACCAAGAACCTTACCTTGCTTAATACAATATTTGTCGGGATTTAGGATTTCTAAATTCTTTCATTTTCACAATGATGGAGGATGTTTATCATCTTTCATCATTTCAATTTTCACTTTTTATTTTGATAATTGAATGTTTACCCCTTTTACTGTTATGGGCTGTTCTTTAGAGTTACTAAAATCAGGAGAATGTGGCATAGTTACTTTTTGTCAAAGTCAGGATGAGACAATTAGAAAAAAGCTGATATCAATGGGCATTAAAACGGGTAATACCATTACTGTAGAACAGCAATTTCCAACTTTTATTATTAAATGTGGTAGTTTATCTATGACTATAAATCGCCAAATAGCGCGGGCTATTTATGTGCGGGTAATTGATGGGTGAAAATGGTGATTAAGTTTAGTTATTGGTTTAAATTGTGGTTTTTACAACCAAACTCACGTATAGTATTTAACACAGAATTTGAATTTATAGACTTAAACTTAAAGCCTAAAGCAAAAGATGTTAAAATACTCTAAAGTTAGAGAGGTGAAATAATATGAGCTATCAAGATATTATTACCTTATATGGTTCTCCACCTAAAGTTATATGGTTACGCTGTGGAAATGCACCAACACAAGTAGTTGCATCTCTACTGCGTTCTGGGGTGGTAGTAATTCAAAAATTACTTGATCATCCCAATCTGGATTGTTTAGAATTATATTAATTTATTCTATAACTAGCTCAATCTAAAAAGATGTAATGTGGGGTGATTTGTATTTCGGTAAGACTACTAAAATAGTATGATATCTGTAACTACTCTTCTATTATTTAGGACGGCTAACATTATGACAGATGAAAAATTACTCAACCATATTACTACAAATCCAAAAGTAATGGCTGGAAAACCGACAATTAAAGGCACACGCTTAACAGTCGAGTATATTCTTAATCTCCTTGCACACGGTGCTACAGTAACAGAAATTCTGGAAGAATATGAAGGTTTAGTAGAAGCAGATATTCGAGCTTGTTTATTATTTGCATCTCGATCTCTAGAAAGTACCAGTTTCATGCCTTTAATTGCGGAGATTGCTTAGATGCGATTTTTAGTAGATGAAAATACAGGTGTGACTGTCGCTCGCTGGTTACGTGAACAAGATTATGAAGTTTTCTCAGTTTATGAACAAGGACGGGGAATAGATGATGACACAATTATTCAAAAGGCCTTTGATGAAAATTGGATTTTGATTACTAGTGACAAAGATTTTGGCGAGAAAGTTTATCGAGATAAATACCCTCACCGGGGTGTGATTCTTCTGCGTTTGGAAAATGAACGTTCTGCAAATAAAATCTATATTTTACAACAGGTATTAGAGCAGCATAAGGAAAAGTTAGTAGATAGTTTTGTCGTAGTTACTGAAAATCAGATTAGATTTGCCAGATTAAAATAATTGCTGAGTCGGATATTTCGGATGTTTAAGATTATGGTGGGTTGCACTTTGGGACAACGCACCCTACTGGCTTGATCACCAAACAGGTAGTCATATTCGATTAATGACTCAAGAAAATGGTGAACATCATGCTGACTCTAAATCAAACGTTAAATTTTATTAAATTTGTAAGTTTAAAAACAAAAATGCTGTATGATAGTTTGAAAATGACAATTTAATTAATATAATTAATAATTAAATTATATGAAAGTACAAAAACAAATATTAGACTTTAGAAATAAAATTCTTCTCGGTGACAATCTATCTATTCTCAAACAAATAGAAAGTGATACTTTTGATTTAATCATCACTTCACCCCCATATTTTCAGCAACGTGATTATGGAAATGGTAATTTAGGTATAGGGAATGAAACAACTGAAGCAGAATATTTACAAAATATCTTAACGGTATTTGGGGAATGTGTGCGCGTTTTGAAAAAAACAGGAGCAATAGTTTTTAATTTGGGAGATAAATATATTAACGGTGGTTTATCTCTAATTCCTTATAAATTTGCCATTCAAGCTACCCAAAATCAAAATATTTTTCTGATTAATCAAATTACATGGTCAAAACTAAATCCTACACCACGTCAAGATAAAAGAAAATTAATACAAGCTACAGAACCATTTTTCATATTTGCCAAATCAAAAGATTATTACTTTAATTTAGATAATTATTTACAACATCTAGATACCTTTAATAAAAGTATTAAAGGTAAACCATCTGATAAATTAGGTAAAAAATATCTGGAATTAATTAAAAATTCTGATTTAAGCGAGGCACAAAAAAATCATGCTATTAAAGAACTAAATCAAGCTATTTTAGCAGTACATAATGGAGAAATTGAAGGATTTAGAATGAAAATTCATGGAATACATAAATTAGCCTATGGTGGACAAGAAGGAGGGAGAAATAACCAAATCAAAAACCATGGTTTTACTATTATTAGAATTTTAGGAAACACCATGAAAAAAGACATCATTGAAAGTCCGGTAGAAATTACTAAAAATAATCATCATCCAGCAGTTTATCCTTTATATATTATTCAAGAACTTATTAAATTGTTAACTCAAGAAGGTGATTTTATTCTTGATCCTTTTTGTGGTAGTGGGACTAGTTGTGTAGCAGCTAGAAATTTAAATAGAAACTATTTAGGAATTGAAATTAATCCTGATTATGTAAATTTAGCTAATAACCGCATGGAACAACCTGATTCTCAACAACAGGAATTATTTATATGAAATATAATTATAATCGAGAAATAGAAATATTAGAACAATTTTATCAGGAAGCAATTGAATTAATTAAAAATCAAGCGTTATCAGAAATTGAGGAAGAAATAAAAGACTGTGTAGATATTTTCGTTCATAAAATAGAAACTGATAAATCTTTAATTCAAGTAATTATTACCAGTTTACTCAAGAAAATAATTAAACCTGAGCAAGATATTAGGTTGCACATGGCTAAATTTCCAAATGGATATTCTGCTAGAGTCCTTGATACTAAGGTAACTACACCGTTTTTTAAAATAAATTTTCCACGATACGCTAATAAGGAAACTGCATTTTTAACAAAAGCAACACGCGCAGAAATTATCTGGAATTTTGAGGAAGGAATAAAATTACCATTGAGAAGCAAAAGCTTAGTTACACCTTTTTTACAACTAATTTATAAAATTGAGAATCAAACAATAGATATTAAAACTTGTTTAGTTTATATTTTAGCACAACTATATCTTCTATGCCAATCTCAAGAAGTAGTTTTTGCAGAAACTTTAGAGGTGGCTAATTCTGTAAATATCATCAATATTAATAAAGTTATGAAAATGGTAGAAAGACATTTTGAAGAACCTTTAAGTTCTAGACTACCAGTTATTGTAATTTTTGCTATTTACAAACAACTCTTTAAAACTATTCGCAGATTTGAAAATAAAATATTACTTCCTTTAAATGTTCATACTTCTGCTGATAAACATGGTTATGGTGATATAGAAATAAGAGATTATTATAATAATCCATTTGAAATATTAGAGATAAAACACAATATCCCTATTGATAGAAATATGATATTAGATATAGTAAAAAAATCTGCCAATACAACAATAGAAAGATATTATATTCTGACGACATATAAAGACTGTTTTATTAATCAAGATGAAGAGGAATATATTAATGAATTGATTTTGAATATTAAAAGAGAAAGTGGTTTAGAAATTATTGCTAACGGTATTGTGAATACTTTAAAATATTACTTGCGTTTTATAGAAGATTATCATGAATTTATCAAAACATATACAGAAGAATTAGTAAAAGATGCTAGAAGTTCAACGGAGGTAAAAGATTTTCATATTCAAGCTTGGGAGAAAATTTTACAATAATGTCAATAAAAATAAAATAAGCATTTTCACAATTAGGAAATTATTTAATTTTTGACTTGTTGGAAAGTTTTATAATTTCTACAAACAACCTCTAAACAAATATCTCCTTCTAAATGAAAATAAATTAGTGATTGTAAATTGGTGTTAATTATTCCAGTTTGATTGACAAATGGATAGGATGTAGATAAAAATTCCGGGATATTATCTTCAATTTTCTTGAGTTCAACTTCTCCTACCCAAAAACAGATATCTTCATCATTTGCATTTAGAGGTTGAGAAAAAACCAGGTGAATAATTTGATAAAACTCAATAGCTACATCATCAGCTTCAGGACCAAAGGTAAAGTCAAGACGTAATCCCAAGTTTTGAGGATTTAAAGAAATACCAACTAAGTCAGCACTTTTTAAATCTTCGAGAAAAGTAGTGAGGGTTGATGTAATTGTTGTTGTCATAGATTCACAATTTCTCCAGTATTATGAGTATTAGCTCCAGAAACAAATTCTATCTGCTCTCCATATTGATTATAGCGACGACGGTAAGATTTGCCATCAATTGCTTTAATTTTCTGACCTGTGCGAACAATTTCCCCATTTGGTCTAATATGAATTTGACTACCATCTGGATGCTGAAATGTTTCATAACCCCCTTGAGTTTGCGTTTTAAATTCAAATCCTTGGTTGCTGAGAATTATTAAGACTTCTGATCTTGGTTTTCCTGTTAAGTTAGGTAGTTGTTGAGCGGCTATATTCATTTATAACAGCTTGTTTATTATTCCCATTTTACTCTTTATTTTTTAGGGTGATTTGTGGTTAAGTAATACACAACTAATTACCAAAAAAAGGTGCGTTAGGCGATCGCTAACACACCCTACAAAACTTGTAAATTTTGTTCTATTAAATCTTCTTCATCTTCTAAAAGTTGTTCTTCTAGAAATTCCAAAAATTTATGCTTTTCTTGTAAATTGAGAGATGAAACTGCCGCAATTCAATTAATGATTCAAAGGGAATTTAAGTGTACTTCACCCTTATGGTAATCCGCTGTATCTACTCTACACCTAAATTCACTTGGTTTCGGCAACGTCATAGTATTGATTATGGCTCTGTTTCTTCTCCTGTATTTACTTTTGGAGGTCTTTGAAAAGTGAAAGTAAAAGTATCTGCACTTTTAATCACTTGGTTAATTTCACTATAAAAAGAATGATCACCAATTCCACTCATACAAGCCCAACCTCTTGAGCGTGTTAATGCCACAAATAGTTGATTCCGTAAATTAGGATCACTTTCATTTTCTGCAATTTTATCAACTCCAACAACATAAACCATATTAGCCTCATTTCCTTTTGCTCGATGAATCCGAGAAATTGTTACACCTCCTTCACACCAAAACTTATCTTGATTTAATGTTCCAGCTTGAAAATTTGGATTTAACTGATTTAGTGTTTTAGCCGCCGCAATATAAATATTAATTCCTTTTTCCATCAAGAATTTTCCTACTTCTGTTTCCAATCTACCAGCATCTTGAACTGAACCTAAAATAATTACTAGAATATCTCTGCTAAGTTTTAATCCGTCTTGCTCAAGATTATATTTAATTCTGGCAGCTAAAGCTTCTAATTCTTCATATCTAGACTCGTAGGTTTCAAATTCAAGAACTGGCTTTTCCCATAGTTTAGGAACAGGATTTGGCGAATTTTCTGGAGGGCGATGTAAAACAATTTTTTGACCGGGACGAAATTGTCCCTCTTTAACTTGATAACCAATTGATTCCCAACTCTTCTTGTCTGTCAATCCTTGTAGCATTCCATCAGGTCGCAATAATCCCATCCCAATTGCGTGAGCTGTTGTGAGAATTTCTCCAGGAGTTCTATAACAACGGTGCATTATTTCACTTTTTTTAATTCCACCTTTATGTTGTCCAGATACTAGATTTGTCAAACTTTGACCAAATAATTCTTTAGCCATTGGTATTTTTAAACTATCTAAACTTTGAGCTTCATCATAAGCCCATATTAAACAACGTTGTTCAGAAGATTCTTTGTCAACAGGGCGTAAAGCTTGATAAGCCATCCAATAAATAGCTTGTTTAGATTCATTATTTTCTTCAAATTTTCTTTCATCTTCACTTACAAGGTCTTGTCCTTCATCAATAAGAATGGCATCAAAGATAGGTCGAATTTCTTTTCCATCTAATAATCTTTTAGTACATTCAGCCAATCCTTCACTTGGGCTTAAACCCTGAATAACTCTCAGAGGTGAAACTTTGTGTTTCTCACAAATAGTTGAATATAAACCTGATCGATAGTTACCACCCCAAGCATGAAGAACTTTAAGTTTTCTTTTGACTTTTTCATCATAGGAAACATCTCCATTACTAAATCGTTTTAACCAACGATCTATTAAACTTTCAATCTGTTCGTATAAAGAACGAGTAAAAAACACTAAAGCAATATCCCATTCAGGATGCTTTAAATACATATTAGCGGCTTTTTGACATAATAAAACAGTCTTACCTGAACCTGCAATTCCGCGTATTCGTTGCGCTCCTGGAGGAATTTCTTTACCAATATGTTCTTGTTGTAAGTCAGTTTCATAAAGCCATTCACCAAGAATTGAAAGAATAGCTGATCTATTTTTATTATGCGAAAAAGTAGCCGCATAAGGTTTACGAAGTACAGGAGTTCCGCTAATAACGGCACGCAATACTTTCCATTGTTCATCGTTGAGTTGTTCTCCTGTAACCATTGGTTCTGATTGGGAAATTTTCTCAAAAAAAGCTGTTTTCCCCAAATGATTTTTCAAGATAATAGGTGGACAATTGGGTAGTTGATCAAATCCTTTTTGTTGCCACTCTTCTATCGTAATATTTGGTAAAGCAACTAAAGCACGTCCTGTAATTTTACGAAAAATTGCATCTTCTCGATCACAATATCCTAATAATGCTTGTAATGAACGATTAGAACGTTGTGCTGGACTGAAAAGAATTGTACTACCCTCTGTAAATTGCCATTGTTCACCATTAATAGCTACGACTTGATCAATGGTAATATTTTCTATTTCTATAGTAATTAATCCCAATTCTCGATCAACAATCAAAATGTCTGGTTCTTTTCGTACCTCTCCTACTTTAGAGAATAGGGGATAACGCCAATATCCTATACAATCTCGACTAGAAAAACCGTCTTTAGTAGTTTTCCAGATTTTTTCATGACCTTCGTGTTTGTCATTAGATATAGCTTCACTGGTGATGAATTTGCGTTCATTATCCGTCATTGTCATATGTCTTTTATTTTTTAATCACTATACACCACTGACCTAAACCTGAAAAGCGGAAAAAAGCGGATTGCAAAAAAAAATTACAAACAGACGGAAAAAAGCTGAAAAGTACGGATAAAGTCTGCTATCATTACTTATGTCGCGTTACATTTTTAGCCATGCAGGTTCACGAACTACTACAACTTGTGGATGACGCTGTTTATCTCAACACGGGAAAGCATCTCAATGACTTGCAACGTGGAGTTATTGAGGGGACATTAAAGTATCAAAAGTATGCTGATATTGCGGAAAATTGTGGTTGTAGCGCGGGTCATGCAAAGGATGTAGGTTACGAACTTTTAAAAATGTTATCTGATATTTTTGGTGAACCAGTTGATAAAAGTAATCTTAAATCAGTTTTAGAACGACAAGGAAATGTGAATATTTCTTTGGTTAATAATAGTAGTAATATTTTTGGAAATGGCTGTATAAATATTGGTTCTAAACAACCTAAAACTAAATCAGATAAAAGTCATCCTGGTAATTCTAAATTAAAGCAACGAAATAAGAATAAAACTCAGATAGAAAAGATTAGTAAATTAAGGTATTTTGGCTTAAATGATGAGCAAATTGCAGAGGTGTTAGAGTTACCTTTAGAGGTAATTAAACAGGTAGTATCGGAATGATAAAGCTTTTAATTTCCAAGACGCTAGAAATTCAACGAAGTTAAAGCATCTTTCAAATCTTGTTATATAATTAGATTTATCATGGATGTTATGACACTTGCGTAAGTGCTATAATAAATAATGGTAAAATTTCACAAAAATTCAAGTTGATTTTTCATATCTTCTGGTTCAAGTGTTTCCCAAATCAAAATTAAAGTATTTAAAATTTCACCAATCGAACGGCGTTTCTGATCACAATACGTAATTCCTGCATGAGTTATACCACTACGATGAAGGATGACAAAATCATCATCATGAGTAATTAAGATCCGGTTTTCAGATAAAGAAAAAGCAATTTGTTCTCTGTCTGATACACCAATTAATCCGGCTTCTGAAGTTGTAGTAACATTAATTCCTCGACGACGCAAACCTAACGCAATTGCATTACTTACACTTTCATCTAAATGAAATTTAATTCTCTCTATCATTGCGTTTTTTCAGCTTTTGTTGTAAAATCGAAGGAGTTTGCGCTTGTATTTCTTGAATCAAATTCTCTGATTCTGATATTTGTTTCCTAATTTCCTCCCGATGATCATGATAGTATGCTAAAGCAGCATAGACATCAGATAAGGTAATACTAGGATAATGGTAGAGAATTTCATCAGGAGACATTCCCATTTGTTCATGCCAAATCACAATATCCTGAACTCGAATACGATGTCCAGCAATACGAGGTTTTCCCCCACAAATACCAGGAGTGATTTCAATATGTTCTTTGATTACGTTGAGGGACATACTATTATCAAGAAAATTATTTACTCTGATTCTGATTATATCACTATTTTATTAGGTAGGTGCGTATTGTCGTTATTTTCTCTAAAACTCCCTCATTTAATTGGTTCTTGAGAAAATTATATTATACCAAATAAATGTATCAACGGATTCATCTTTTTAGTTAGTTGTGTTTATCATAGGTGTAGCTGGAAATATCAAAACAGGAGTTGTAGATATTGTTTGTTAGACAGCGGACACCATTTAGGTGCTATCGCTGCTTTAGCATATCTTCACGAAAAAAACATACGACTATGTTTTGATTTTGATAAACTTATTCTCAATGCAGATTTGTGATTTGAGAACCAGGAGTTTATTACTAACAGAGAATTTTGAGTAAATAGAAATTTACTCAGTGGTGCATGATATCGAGGAAATTTTACCAGGGTTATATAAAAATACACATCTCATTCAAGCGGGTAACTTTAGGGAAAAAACAGGTTATTTGTGCATTAATCAAGCTATAGATAGAGATTGTGCTGTAACTTTGTTTTTTTCTCCAATTATTTGAGTTATCAAACCGCTGTGCAATTAGCCGGATTTGTTGAAAAGAGTGTGTATTTATTTAGCAATTATTGGAAAATAGATTCTAGTGGGATTGGTGCTTTTTATGATGATGAAACCCAAGACTTTCTAGAAACCAATAAGGACGTATTGTACGCAATGGCAATTGGTAAATAAATAGGAAAATAACGGGAAATGACGAAAAAAGAATCTCAATTCCATGCTGATGATAAACATCCTATACAGCCAACATCAGCAGATATTATGCTTAGGCAACAATTGGAACATTCAATTAGTAAATACTTTTATGAAGGATGCGATCGCATTATTCATAATTTGTTGTCTAATTGTCGTTGGTATACCACAACCCACGCTAGTATTTTAACTTTAGTAATTGAATGTCCTGACCAAGTTACTAACTGGCAAATTTTGCAACAAATTGTTCCTATGGCCAATGTTCTTTCTGGCATTGTTAGCAGTGCTAAAATTCGTATTTGTCCACCTGATCATCAAACTGTACCTTTTGAAATGAGGGTAGATGAGTTACCAGTTTATCGTGATTGGATCTGATTTAATTTAGGATTTGAGATTGTTGATTAAGCCATGACATTCTCCTGGATAACTGTAATTAGTTCAGCAAAAACTAAATCAGCAGAACGTCGAACCACAGGACTTAATTCCAGCCCCAAATCCAGATTTGCAGCTTCAATTAAATAAACTGTCACCTCTTGGGGAAAATCATCACCAAATATCTTTCTCCCAGCCGCCAGAGCATGATCCCAACGAAAATCATGTAAGTTGTAACTAGGTTCGGGTAGTGCCTCTAATTCGTTCCCTGGGACTTTAAATATAGCACCTGCTTCTGAACCTGTGCAACTAGCATCAAGAATAATTAATTTTTCACTTCCTCTCGCTTGAAACATCACCTCCATTCCCGCAGTTCCACAGTCAAAAACGCGGATTTTGGGGTGAGGATTTTGGGCGAGATATTGCTGTAAACCTTGGGCAATAATTACGCCGACAGCATCATCACTGCGATTCAGATTACCACAACCAATGATAGTTAACATGGGATATTTATCCTAACATGAATATTATCAATTTGGCACAAAAAATTAAAATTTATGGAAATTCTGACTACATCTTTAATCATTGACTTTATAGTGAATTTAGTAGCCGTAATTCAGTGACAAAAATTTATCTTTATTTTTTCTGCGTTTATCTGTACTGGTTAGTCAAAAATCATTCTTACCCGTGATAGAATTGCTATATGCTAGTATTTCGTGAAACAGAGACTAAAGGTAGAGGTATATTTGCCCAGCAAGATTTTGCTAAAGGAGATTTAATTGAAAGAGCCGCTGTAATTGTTATTCCTAAACAGCAAGTTAAGTTAATTACTAAAACGGTGTTATTAAATTATTATTTTGGTTGGCATGGAGAAAGCGGAGCAATAGGTTTAGGTTTTGCTTCTCTTTTTAATCATTCTTATCACCCCAATGCTGTTTATATTAAGAATTTTGCTAAAAATATCATTGATATTATTGCTTATAAATATATTAGGAAAGGTCAGGAAATTACGATTAATTATAATGGACAGGTTGATGATATTTCTCCTGTGTGGTTTGATGTGGAGGAATAAGGCTCACCCAGAGGCGCTCCAGTCCCAGAGAGAGGAAGAAATGAGCGGGTTATTGTTTAACTTTTATCCGTTTGTGCTAGAAAATCCTTTGGTGATAAAATAGGAATGTTTTCATAGTATTTAAGCACCAATAAATCTTCATCTCCGGTAATAATTAAATCGGCATTACCAGCCATGGCAAGTGAGAGAAATTTATCGTCTTTTGGATCTCGACAAACTTGCACATGATTGACTATATCAACTATCTCAGCCAGATTTTTTAGATATAAAATAAACTTTTGTCGCTCTTCAAAACTGACATAAGTATCAAATTTTTTCCTAGAGAGAACCATTTCTAACTCTGTAAGTGTGTCCGCAGAAACAAGAATGTGATGGAAATCGAAAGCATAACGAACTGCTTGAGAAGTGATAGATTTGGGAGTTAGTAAACGACTCACAAAACAATTAGTGTCAATGACAATTTTTTGCTCAATCATCACTTTCAAGAATTTCCTTGAGCCTTTCTTCTGTCATACCTTTTGCTTCAGCATTTTTGCCAACTTGATCACAAAATTCCTGAAACTCATTTTTTAGCAATTTGGTCAATCTTTGATACTCTAAGACAGATAGCACTACAACTAAATCTTGTTCCTGACGCTGAATGGTTATTGGTTCTTTTTGAGCTTTATCTAAAAATTCTGCAAAATTTTGTTTTGCTTCCGTGGCAGATAGGTAAATCATAATATACCTCCTTTTTCTTTATGATAACTCAAATTTGTTATTTGACTATTTCCTTAACTCCGACTATCTTATTAACTCACCAGAAGTATCTGAACGGCTACGGATATCCACATACACTATGTCCGGTTTTCACTAACTAAATCTATCACTTAACTTAAATACGACTATGTGATACTGGGACTATCTATAGCGTACAATAAGTAATTTTGGGTTAGTAAAAAGTAAAGTAGGTTGGGTTGACGCAAGGAAACCCAACATTTATATTAACTAAGTGCGTCAGAGGTTACTATTGTCAGAATCAGGATGATCAAGATTAAAGGATTAACAGGATTATTTATTGATAATTTATTCATTGTGAGTAAATAAATTTTCATTTTCTAGATTAAAAATTAACATCTTGAAAATCTTTAACTGAGGTTTATAATTAACAATAATTGTTTTTATAGGTGGGAATTACCCACCCTATAAATCTATAAACTTACACCATGCTTTTGGGAAATTTCCACAAGTCGCTCATATTGATGTTGTGATGCTTTCGCTAAAATTGCATCAGCTTCTTCTGGATTAGTACCATCTTTAGGAATTAAATACTTAACATAAAGAGAAACAAAATCAACCACGGCAGCTAAACCTGTTAATTCGTGTTTATCAGCTTGTTTTCCAGCAATTACAGCCACCAAACCGGCTCTAATTGGGTCAGGTCTGACTTTCATAAATTGATCAACTAGTTGCTTAGAATAATCCGCTGGAGCTAAATTATTTAACTTACTTTGATCAGGTTTAAATTCTAATCCTGCGGCTGTTGACTGCTCCAGCATACACCATTCTATAAATTCTTGCAGTGCAGCATCAGGAAGTTGAGGAAGATATTGATGTAGTTCTAAATTAGACACAATTAGTTACCAATTTTAGTATTTTCTAATTCCTAATTGATAATTCTTCATTTGATAATTAGGAATTATCAATTATTCCTTAAAATTCAGACTAACTCACGGATTTAGGAACTTTTGTACAGTAAATAACAATTATATAGAACCCTGACTTCTTGAAGAAGTCGGGGATCTGGATCATATAAATTAAGCTGTTCTAAACCGTGCCAATTCTTGACCAGTTTTTGCGTCATGGGCATGAACTGTACACACTAAACATGAATCAAAAGAACGGGCAACATGACCGACTTCTACCGGATCTTTAGGGTCTTGAATTGGCGTTCCTATTAATGCTTTTTCAATCGGTCCTAGTTCTCCCGCACCGTCACGGGGTCCAATATTCCAAGTACCGGGAGCGATAACTTGGTATTGTTTAATTTTGCCTTTTTCGATTTCTACCCAGTGACACAATGCACCTCTAGCAGCTTCCGTTGCACCCCAACCTTTACCATCTTTTTCTTCAGGTTTAATATACCAAGGATCGTTTAATTTGAACTCCCTTAAACACCGTTCAGCTTGACGATATAGTTTCACTATTTCATGGACTCTTCCTAATTGTCTAACATGAACACTTGCACCTCCCATTTTCTTAAATGTATCCAGAATAAATGGGTCATAATGTTGCCAAGATTCTCCATGATTTCCGCCGGCAACTAATTGACGCGCTAGAGGTCCTGCTTCTAAACGTCCTAAGTCTTGGTGGAGGACTGCACTTGACCAAGAATATGCCCCATTAAAGTCTTTTTGATTGTGATTAATTGGGTTTGTAGTGCGATCGCTTGGATGCCAATTTTCTGTACCCTCATCATACCAAGAATGGGTTAAATTCTCCCGAGCAAATGCTTGATTCATCAACGCATGAGTATCAGTAAAACTATCATAAACACCGCTTTTCATAATCACAGCAGCGTTACGTCCTTCAATGGTGGGCTTATTGTATTTATCCTCATGGGGAATATAACCCCAAGTCACATATTTACCCACACCAGCACCATATCTATCCAAACCGATATCTAAACCCATTCTCCAATATAAACCCAAGTCAGATTCTCGATGTTTAACATCTTCATTTAACCACTTTTGAAAGTCCTCATAAGATTGAATTTCTTCATATCTTTCTAAAGAACATCCTAACCACACTGGTTCTAACCAATTGGTGCGGAAATATTCCAAAATTGCCCAGGCGCGGGTAATATCAGTTAAAGTTGGGGCGCACATTACTCCACCAGGCACCATATAACTGCTATGACAACAGGTGATATATTAAAAATGTTCCTGAGTAACTTATTTTTAAAGTAATTTTGCTCGGTAATAACATTTTATTTTCATCATTTTAGCTTTGATAAATAAGGGAATATTTAGGGAATGAGCCGACAAGATCAGGGTAATTGTGAAGGTATATATTCCACATCTACACAGGAATATATAAATGCAGACTCAACCGATTTATTCGCCGATATATTTGCATATTTTGAACCGCAGAACACCACAGACGGTAGGTATAGGGAATGACGAAAATAAAAGCAACAGAATTACAGTATCAAGCAGTTTTTGAACAGAAGTTAATTGCAGCTAATAGTAATTTAAAAAGAGAGAGAATAAAAGTTAGTATTAAACAAACTGGCAATTCTCTCCAATTACGAGCTACCTTACCCTTAAAACCAGGGGATAGTAGTATAGGTAAACAGAAAAAACAGTATGATATCTCTTTAGGAATACCCGCAAATTTAGAGGGATTAAAAACAGCCATTGAAGAAAGTTATGAATTAGGTAAATTAATTGCTCGTCATACTTTCGAGTGGAATGAGAAGTATTTAGGAATTAAATCGAGAGAGAAACAAGAGAGCAAAACAATTGGCGAATTATTAGATAGATTTGATGAAAAATATTATCAAAACCGTCAGAAAACTTTAACTAGTGAAAATACTTTTGCTAACTATATATCTGTCATTAAAAGAAACTTGACTCTCACCAATTTAGCCACAAAAGAAAATTTTGAGGAAGTTATTAATTCATTTCAGGGTAATAAAAAAAATGAACTAATAGCGGTAACTTCTGTTTTGATTAAAACCTTTAATTTAGGATTTCAATTGGATGTAAAACGGGATCATGTCACTCCTGCTTATCGAGAAATCCCCGATGATGATAAAATCATATCTGGTTTTTACCTCTTTGAAAAATTCGCCCTCAACCGCAAAAATACAAACATTACTGATGAAATAAATACCTGGGAAATGTGGCGTTGGGTATATGGAATGTTGGCAACCTATGGATTAAGACCAAGGGAATTATTTGTCCAACCGGATATTAATTGGTGGATGTCTGCCCAAAATATAGACCATACTTGGAAAGTGAATAAAAATACAAAGACTGGATATCGAGAAGTTATTCCTTTTGTGACTGAATGGGTAGATTTATTTGATTTAAAAAATCCCAAACCATTAAATATTTTAAAAAGAAAAGTTGAAAAAATTGCCTCTGTACAAAATATTAATTGGATGCGAAGAGATATATCCAGATGGTTTAGAAAGGTGGGAATAGAGTTTCAACCTTATGATTTACGCCATGCTTGCGCGATTCGAGCGCATCTTCAGGGAATACCGATAAAAGCAGCAGCAGATAATTTAGGTCATACTGTTGATGAACATACAAAAACCTATCAAAGATGGTTTGGGATTGAAAATAGGAAAAAAGCCTTTGGTGAGGTAATTAGTCAAAATTCATTAATTGAGTTGCAGAAGAATGAAATATTGGCGTTAAGGATGGAGAATGAAAGGTTAAGGTTGGAGGTGGAAAATTTGAGATTTTCAGGTGATTTCTAAATCAAACAAACCGGAACATTTCTTATTGTATTAGTAAATGTAAAATTATTCCTATACTTTCATGTTGACGATGTGAAATTACTTTGATATCCTCTATATTCAGAAGTTGTGTTAATATTTTAATTCCCTTTTTTCTATTTATGGCTGTAAATTTACTCAAATTTTAATATTCTCACTTACAATTAAGCACAACTTAGTCTCATAAGTCAACTATATCAATACTTCTGATATTATGCTTTATCTTGCTTAGAATTTTATTCTAATAATTTAGCATATTAGGTACTGAAGAACCATAAATATTTGGATTTCTTGGCACTAATTTCATCAATTTTCAAATCTCATATTTTTAAAACCTCACAGTTCAGGGTGCGGAATGTGGGTTAAAATGGCTTAAACATACACCAAATGGAATGTGCTTTATGTTTAAGCCATTAGTTTACCCTGTCGGATCTGGAGTGTTAATTCTTTTAATTACCGGAATTGCATATCCCGTAAATGCCCAAAAGCTCGGACATAGATACATCGAAACTGACATGTTTTTTATCTATAAAACGCCTCCATCCGTCCAAGTAATTCCGGGCGAAACATATTGCACACGTTATCGAAATACTCAAACATGTTACACAACACCTTCTACTACTAAATATTATCCTGCCTCCCAGTATGAAAGGGTTTTACGTATAACAATTGATTGCATTGATGAGACTTATGATATAAAGGGCGATTTGAAAAGATGGAGTAGCATTCGAGACGATGCAGATATATACAGAAAAGCGATGGAACTATGCAGGGGTACTAAATCACGAGATGATGGTACATCATCATTTTGGGGAAACATTGGAGAGAAACTTGTGCTTCCTTGACTGGGATTAACTGCGATCTCATGGGTAAGCGATCGCCGATCTTGTAGTGCGATCGCCGATCCTGTAGGGTGCGTTAATGAAATGTAACGCACCATCAAATACACACAAATGTAACGCACCAAATTTATGATTATTTACTGATTTTCGGTGCGTTACGCTGTCGCTAACGCACCCTACTAATCGTCCCAATATCCTTGAGGTTTTTCCTTTCTGCTATCTTTACCCCAATCGGTTGGATAAATTCCCTCAGCGATAAACCGATGAATACTGGAATACTGCCAATCTTGGGGACTTTCACACAATCCATGTCGAGCCGGATTATCATGAATATAATCACAATGGAGCGCAAAATCCCGTTCATCCCGAATTAAATGCTCCCAAAACCGACGTTGCCAAAGATTACTTTCTCCTCGCTTTTGTCGTGATTGAGAAACCTCCCGATTAACCCCTAATGCTTGTCCATAATGTTTAGTAACATAGGTTTTAATTAAGCGCAATCTCACCGACAAATCTTTATCATCAGGGGGTAAAGTCCACAAACAATGAAAATGATCAGGTAATAAAACAAAAGCATCAATACAAAAAGGATATTTTTCCCTTACTTTTTCTATTGCTTCTCGAAGAGATTTTCTCCCTATATCAGTACAGAGCCAAGATTCTCTTTGATAAGTGACTTGTGTGATGAAATATGTACCTCCAGAAACATTAGGTCTTCTATAATTAGGCATTATGGAGTTAGTATGAGTGAAATTAAGTTTATTTTTTATTTATTGTATTGTCATATTGCAAGCAGTTCGCTCAAAATCCATTATCTTATGCTTCCTTAACTGTGATTAATTGCGATCTCATGGGTAAGCGATAGCGAAGCGCTGCTGCAAGCAGTTCGCTCAAAATCCATTGTCTTGTGCTTCTTTAACTGCGATCGCTAATATTGGGTTAATGCGATCGCTCAACTTCCTTTTTTTGTACTTCTTTAACTGTGATTAACTGCGATGCCTACGAATAGGGAAGCGATCGCTAGTTCTGGGTTAAGTGCGATCATTTTTGCTAAACTATAATCAGGGAAACAGCAAAATCAGATTATGAACTTAGATACAATTCAACAAGATATTGCATCTCTTCCTCCCGATGCACAACAAATCATAATCGAACTTGTAGAAGTTCTGAAAAAACGCTATCTTCTGAATCAACAGGAATCGTCAGAAAATTCCTCGCAAGATTGGTCAGACTTTATTGGTTGCATAGAAGCTGAAACAGACCTCTCTAAAAACTATAAAAACTACTTAGACCGTGAACTTAATCAAAAATATGATCATAGTTGATACAGGCTTTTGGTTAGCTCTTGCCAATAAACAAGATGCAGTTCATATAGCCGCCAAAAAACGATTTCAAGATTTAGCTAATCAGCAATTTATTACAACCTGGTGTGTCGTTACAGAAACTTGCTATTTATTACAAAAAAGAGTAGGAATAGATGCTCCAAAAGTCTTTATTCATAAAATTTCTACAGGAAAGCTACAAATCTTTGATCTGAAACCACATCATTGCCAGCGTATTGAAGAACTGATGGAAAAATATAAAGATTTACCGATGGATTTAGCCGATGCCTCTCTCGTTATTCTGGCAGAAGAATTAGGTCATGGACAAATTTTATCGGTTGATTATCGAGACTTTAACACCTATCGCTGGAAAAATACAGAACCATTCGATAACCTCTTTAATGAATTTTTATGATCTAGTGCGATCGCTGAGTTTAAAGCGGGACATTGCCGAGAACTCTAGAGACGTTCCTCATGTAGGGATTCTCGTCTCTACACCTAAATTCATACCTGGTTTCAGCAACGCCCAATTTTTTAGTGCGATGATGAGAGGGCAAGCAATGATGAATTTTCATCTTCATAAAATAATTTAATTGTGCTGAACTCCCGACGCAGTAAATTTTCAACTTGTAAGGTAGAACAGTTTCCAAGTCTAAGCCAGATGACTTTTGGGGGATTCCCAAACACTAAACTCAGATCGTGCATATCAGCATCTTTTGAGACGATCATCAAATCATTATCTTTTGCATAATTCCAAACTATCGGGTCTATTGTTGCTTTCATGCCTACATCCCGAACATGAAGCGAGTCTGGAAAAATATCGCTCAAACGGGTGGATAATTTAGGGGATAAATTTTCATCAAATAGTAATTTCATGCTGATAAGGTCGAAATCATCAGCCGACGTTCACGGTCAGCCGCATAAGCAATACAAGCCTTTAAATCTTCTCGCGTTAGGTCGGGAAAATCATCAAGAATTTCCGCTTCAGTCATCTCGGAAGCTAGGTATTCCAGCACCTCATAAACTGTAATTCGCAAGCCACGTACACAAGGCTTACCACCACGTTTATTGGGTTCAATTGTGATATAGTCTCTGTAATTCATTATGTGGTGAGTGCATTCTTACCAACTTGTCTGATGATACCATGTATTTCTGTTAAAAATTCAATAGTTTCACCGTTAAACATCGATTAACTGCGATAGCGTAAGTGCTGACTTGTCAGTTCGCTATTAAGTAGAGTGCGTAAGCGTTGCACTCCGCAGGAATCGCCAATCCTGTAGGGTGCGGAATGTGGGTTATTGCTCCGTGAACTCTGTGCCTCTGTGGTTCGTTTATTCCGTAATTCATAAATTATTTATGTAAATATCATAACTTATATATTGTTATTTGTGTATTTATATTGAGAAAAAACCGGGTTTATATTTCCACAGAAAGTAAAAATTATACTTAACCACTTGCATTGAACTTCCTTAACTCGGATTAACTGCAATACGCACAAGTCATAAAAGAATGAACCACGAAGAAACCTTTGCGAAGCATCCCGTCAGGGATAAGACAGAAAGGAAGGGGAGTTTTAGAGGTATTTTGGGTAAGTCCTGAAAACACTCAAGCCCGAATTACAGTAATTCTACGTTGATTTTCCGTCACCACCACCTCAGTTGACAACCTTTCCTCCATTGGTAAAGCATTTTTCCGCCTATCAAACACAAATAACCAACCAAAATCCAACCCCAAACGCCCCAAATAGGATTCTAATTGTTCAATACCATCAGCTTGAGGATCGCGTTTTTTATCCCTCCACACCTTTAACTCAATACCCAAAGTTACATCTTTATAACGCAGACATAAATCCATGCGATCGCTACCAATTGCATATTCCCTTTCTAAAACTCCCCCACCATTAACCACACGATGCAAAAAAGCCATTAATACAATATGGGGGGCAATTTCATGGTAAGCAGCACTACTTAATAATGGTTCTCCATGTTGTCGCCAAAACTTGAGAAATGCTATTAATAAAGCATCAGGATTTAATTCACCTTTGGGAGTCAACCAACTAGGACTAATCAGAGGTAAACTATCCTGAGTTCCTTGTACTAAAACGCGGGGAATAACTTCACGATAAATCGGGTTAGAAATAACTAATCCTCCCATTGGATCACGTCGCAATAATCCTAAATCTATTAAATATTGGCGATCATCTGCTAGAGTATCGGGTAATGTTTGCCCTGCTAAAATTGGTTCAATAATGTTTTTAACTCGTTTTTCCCTGAGTTTTTCC
>NZ_KE384600.1:0-320 GCF_000426905.1 Dolichospermum circinale AWQC131C | reverse complement strand
TTGTATCTTTAACCATTTTTTCTACAACTTCTTTAGCCAAAGCATTCACTAACCAAGGTTGTCGTTGGGTTAAATCAAATGCTGTTTCTATAGCTTCTGGTGTGAAAATTTGTCCTGTTGCTTCTGTATGTTGTTGATATAATTCTCCTACTTCTTCAATATAAAAATTTCTCAAGGTAATAGAACTAGCTTTAATATTAAAAGGAATGGAATTATTTATTCTTTCACTACCTCCCGATGCTACTTTATAATCTTTGACATCTCGTAAACCAATTAATCCTACAGATGAGGGAAAATTTTCGGGACGGTTAGGAAAACCA
>NZ_KE384599.1:55190-79947 GCF_000426905.1 Dolichospermum circinale AWQC131C | reverse complement strand
TTAACCTTCATTTCCTCAAAAGCAGTTGTGGTGAAGGTTAGATAGTTTTCGGAGATGTCTAATCTATGATTGGTCCGGTTTTACCAGAAATTATTTTCGCTTTTCTAGAACCTGATATTACTGCAATAAAATATTATTTGGAAGTATTGGGTTTAGAAAATAAAGAAATAGAAATATTAGTGGAAGAATCCTATCCTCAAACAAGACTGATGCTTGGTATTAAAAAAGCAGCAAGTGCAACTTTAAAATGCTTGGAGAACAGCGGTGTTTTTGAAGAAGCATATACTGCTGAGGGATTTAGAAAAAGCGGCTTGTTAAGTTAGTTGCAGTAGCAGTGAATACAGCATATTGCACATAACATGAGATAAAGATTTAAATTTACCGCTAGGCTATCCTTAAATAGGATTTAACTGCAAAACTCTGCTGTAGTCAAAGAATCGTAATCATATAATTTCATATTTGTGGTTATTTATGAAATTTTCTGTAGGGCAAAACCTCTTCAAATCACGCTTTTTATACGATGCTATTATTCCCCTTGTCAGGTAAATATCAATTTATCTCTCGCTTTTATCTAATTACCCTGACTAATATTTTATCTTGTACTATTATACCGTTAGCTGGTTTTACCAGTACAGTTTTTCTAGGTCATTTGACAGATATCCGCTATTTTGCAGGTGCTTCTCTGGGTGCAATTCTTTTTGATTATATATACTTTAGTTTAAATTTTTTACGTTTAGTAACTACAGGCATGACAGCAATAGCTGTTGGTGAAGATGACCGAGAGGCTATGTTACTAGTAGGAATACGGAATAGCGCGATCGCTTTAGGTTTAGGGATACTCATTCTGGTTATACATGAACCCTTAGGGAAATTGGGGTTTGCACTGTTTACTACTTCTCCAGAGGTCAAGGATGCTGGTCTTGCCTACTTTAATGCCCGTATTTGGGGCGCACCAGCAGTTTTACTCAACTATGTACTAGTTGGCTGGTTTATTGGACAGGAAAAAAGTGGTAGGGTATTGCTAATGACCATTGTTTACAATGTGGTTAATATACTGCAAGACTACCTCTATATTAACCAGTGGCACTGGGCAAGTACCGGAGCAGGAATGTCTGCTGGAATTAGCCAATATTTAATGTCGTTGGCGGGGTTAATTTTCATATTCCGTGATATACCTTTAAAAGAGGTAGCAGCATTAAAGGGGCAGATTTTGGAATCGTCAGGTTTCAAATCCATTGTTCGGTTGAATGGAAATCTGTTTGTGAGGTCTTTAACTATTGCATTCACCTACGTCATTTTTTCCAGTCTGAGCGCAACAATGGATACAATGATATTTGCCTGCAATGCCTTACTTTTACAGGTGTTACTGCTGACTATAGATATTTTTCATGGTGTAGGACTTTCTACAGCTGCTTTAACTGGAACATTTAAAGGTGAACAGACAACTCATAAGTATTTGCCTTTATTGCAAATAGCAATAGGAACTAGTCTTTCAATAGGACTTACCTGTGCTGGTCTTTGTGTCCTTTCTCCACAAACCATATTTGGTTTGTTAACCAACCACAGCGAAATCATAGAGCTAATTAGGACCTATGTTCCTTGGTTATTAGTGGTTCTGGGCTGTGCCTCAATTTGTTTAGTTCTGGAGGGATACTTTACGGGTCTAGCCGAAGGGGTTGTTCTCCGCAATACTTTCTTAATCAGTACCTTGGCGGGATTTATCCCTCTAGCTATATCAACATGGTTTTATCACAATAACCATATGTTGTGGTTGGCTATGTCTATGTTTATGGTGATTAGAATGGTGATTCTTGGAGTAT
Organism: Dolichospermum circinale AWQC131C; assembly: GCF_000426905.1. Taxonomy (NCBI): domain Bacteria; kingdom Bacillati; phylum Cyanobacteriota; class Cyanophyceae; order Nostocales; family Aphanizomenonaceae; genus Dolichospermum; species Dolichospermum circinale. The sequence continues at coordinate 78,127 of NZ_KE384599.1, read as the reverse complement.
ATCTGGTGAAAAGCAAAGAGTTGAAGATCGAGACCATATTAAATTGAATTAATACACCTAATTACAAAAACTTACAAAAAAGAGTTATTAGGTGTTAATCAAACTTCGTTGACAACTACTTTTAACTTCTGAGTTCTGATTCGGTAAATTCTGACTCCTGCTATAGTTCATACTTTAAATTGCCAGTCAGAGTAGACATAAAAAACCCCCAAATAAATTGCAATTGGGGGCGAAAATTGATTGAGAATTACGAGCGTGACGGGGTGAAAGTTTAGAAAATAAACATAAAAATCAATTCCGGTGATTATTGTTGTAGCGAACCCTTGTACCAGCCCAAAGTAACTTTTCCCGCAATGTTTGATAATAGGAATTATTCGCCCGTAAGACAATAAACTTAGCACGACAATCAGCCATGCGGACATCCACACGGTGTCCCGGCCAAATAGAGGTAGATAACACACCATCCATCCATAGTTTGGTACTTAAATCATAATCTCCCAAAGGCCAAATACTAACCACAGAACCGGGAGGTAAGACAAGGGGACGACTGGAAAGACTCATAGGACAAATGGGAGTGATGGTAATTGTTTCCATACCATCATGGATAATTGGTCCACTGGCAGAAACAGTGTAACCGGTAGAACCTGTGGGAGTGGAGATAATTAAACCATCTCCCACATATTGATCAACTATCTCACCATCAATTTCCATTTCCAGAATTGAGGTAATCATTCTGTCAGCAGACGCGGGTTTGACACAAAACTCATTTAGAGCTAAGTAACTCTCGGTAACTGGTTCTAAATTTGATCCGGTCCCCTCATATACCGCTGCTTGTAACATCATGCGTCGTTGGATAGCATAACGATCTTCTAACAGACGTTCCCAAACTACTTCTGGATCTTGAAATTCATCTACTGACTCCGTTAAAAACCCCAAATGTCCGCCTACATTAACTCCGAGAATGGGAATACCAGCGGGGGCTAAATGCCTAGCACTGGTTAAAACAGTACCATCACCACCAAGTACCAAGGCTAGATCAATTGGTTGAGTAGCGGAGGCCAAAAAAACCGGATAGGGGTTATCTTTTGGTCCGCTAGGTCCCATCAATACTTGGCAATGACGATTTTCTAGTTGTTTAGCACAGAGTTCGGCCCAGCGTTTACTCTGGGGATCTCGTGCTTTATAAGCAATGATTACCTGCTTGAGTTGCACGCGCTATTACCACTTCAGGAGATTAAACTGCTCCATGTCAACGGTATCACGGTTACGATAAATTGTTAAAACAATCGCCAAACCTACCGCTGCTTCAGCAGCAGCCACGGTAATCACAAAAACTGTGAACACCTGGCCTTTAATTAAGGTTGAATCAAGGAAGTTGGAAAATGCCATTAAATTCAGATTAACGGCATTTAGCAATAACTCAATTGACATGAGTACCCGAACTGCGTTGCGACTGGTAATTAAACCATAAATACCAATACAGAACAAAGCCGCTGCTAGTAATAAAAAGTATTGAAGTTGCATGATTGTCGGTTGTTAGTTGTCAGTGGCGCTACCAGTGGAGATGAGTTCTTTCGGGCGCTCTGGGAGGGTTAAAATTGTTTGTGGTAGGTCCGAGGTTGGTAATTGGTCAGGTAGATATTCTCGTCGTGCCAAAATAATCGCTCCTACCATGGCTATGAGCAAGAGGACGGAAGCTAATTCAAAAGGTAGCAAAAAGTCGCTAAAGAAATGCTCACCAATGACCACGATGGAATTTTGACTGACTTTCCCGTTGCTTGAGTTAGCCCAAGGTGTGGCTACTACCATTGTGCTTAAAAGAGCAAATAGTCCAAAACTGACTATAGCTGTAAATACTTTTCGTAATCCCGCACTAGGTAATGGTGAAAAATCCTGTCTTTTGTTTACCAACATAATGGCAAACAGTATTAAAACGTTAATTGCACCAACATAAATTAATATTTGCGCTGATGCAACAAAGTCACCATTTAGCAATAAGTACATTCCTGCGATGCTGATGAATACACCTCCCAGCAAAAATGCGGAATAAACAATGTTAGAGAATAGCACTACACCTAATGCTGCCCCAATCATCATTACACCAAGAATGCCAAGTGCTACTGACTGTACTCCCTCTGCTAGATTCACTGTTTTCTACCCTTATTGATGTTTAATAAATATTGAGTAGTAATTGGTGATTGGTAATTGGTAATTGAAAAAATTTTGATTACCCATTACCCATTACCTATTACCCATTACCACTTTCTACTAGGTCTTCTGGACGAGAACCAGCACGGGGAGCTTCCTCTGGTACTCCGTGGGGGTCCATTACACCTTTAGGTAGGTAAGCAAGTTCTCGTAATGGTGTCACCATTGGATCGTTTGTAACTTTATACGGTAAACGTCCCAAGGCTACGCTATCGTAATTCAGTTCATGACGATCGTAAGTGGCTAATTCATATTCTTCTGTCATGGATAAACAGTTGGTGGGACAGTATTCCACACAGTTACCGCAGAAGATACAAACTCCGAAATCAATACTGTAGTGTTTGAGCTTTTTCTTTTTGGCTACTTTGTCCATTTCCCAATCAACTACAGGGAGGTTGATAGGACATACACGCACACAGACTTCACAAGCAATACACTTGTCAAATTCATAGTGAATGCGACCGCGAAATCTTTCACCAGGAATCAATTTTTCGTAAGGATATTGTACGGTGACAGGTCGCCGTCTCATGTGGTCAAATGTGACGGATAATCCTTGACCAATATAACGACCTGCTTGTACTGCTTCTTTGGCGTAATCACCAACTTGTTTGAGAAAATTGAGCATTGTGTGTCTCTTGTGTTTACAACTTTCGATTTTGGGCTTTGGGTGAGAAAATTGAAGTAAATCTTCTCATCCAAAATCTAGAATTATCTTACCCACCGAATGCCAAGGGAAAAGCTAGTTTAAAGGCTGCTGTTAAGAGCAGATTTACCAAGCCTACTGGTAAAAGGAATTTCCATCCTAAATCTAGCAATTGGTCAATCCTTACCCGTGGTACTGTCCAACGAATAAGAATGGCAAGAAATACTAGTAGGTAAGCTTTAATTACGGTCATGGCAATGCCTATCACCGCTGTAACCACTTGGATGATAGGATCACTTTCACTGACTCCTAACCAACCAGTAATCATGTCAAGGGGTATGGGACAATGCCAACCACCAAGGTACAAAATTGCTACTAGCAAGGCAGAAAGTACAAGATTAATGTAGGAACTCAGGTAAAAAAGCGCGAATTTCATCCCGGAATATTCCGTTTGATACCCTGCTACTAGTTCTTCTTCTGCTTCTGGTAAGTCAAAGGGTAAGCGTTCGCATTCTGCTAGGGCGGCTATCCAAAAAATGATGAAACCTAATGGTTGTCGCCAAACATTCCAGCCGAAAACCCCAAAATTAGATTGTTGATTCACGATGTCAACGGTACTGAGACTATTGGACATCATGGCGATCGCTAGTACACTTAGTGCTAGGGGAATTTCATAACTGATGGACTGCGCTGCTGCCCGTAAACCTCCCAATAGGGCATATTTATTATTACTGGCATAACCTGCCATTAATAAACCAATGGGTTGAATACTGGATAATGCAATCCACAAAAATACCCCCATGCCCACATTAGTAATGATGATATTCTGTCCGAATGGTACAATTAAATACGACAGAAATACTGGTAAAACGACAAGAATAGGTCCAAGGGTAAATAGCCAAGGATCTGCCTTGGCGGGGATGATATCTTCTTTAAATACCAGCTTCAGACCATCTGCTACGGGAACTAGCAATCCAAAGGGTCCTTGATATTCTGGTCCTATGCGCTGCTGTGCTGCCGCAGAAATTTTTCGTTCTAGCCAGGTGGCAACTAGTACGCCTACTGTAGCCCCAATAAGCATCAATACCATTGGTAATGGCATCCATAGGGCTTTGGCCGCTCCCGGTGGTACGCCTAAGTCCTTAACAGATTGAATAAAAGTTCCTTGAAGGTCAATTCCTGGATTCATGTTTGCTGCTCTTGTAAATCAACTTGCTGATGAACTATTAAATGGAATCAGTTATTGCCATTTTCATCTTTTGTCCTTCAGCTTTAGTAATTATCCCTGCTGAGATGATGCCTGATTGAGGTTCAATACCTTTACCAACTCATGAGTTTAGTATATCCTGGGATGGTTTTTACCATCAGACAGAACAGACAACTTTTCTCTATGGTTAAGATTAGGAATTGATGATTGGTAACTAGGGAAAGCAGTTAGACAAAACTAAATAGGCCGTTTCTCCTCTGGTAACGGTGATCTAGTGTATCTAAATTGTCTGATTTTCTGCAACAGCCTACTGTTGTCAGCCGGATTTGTAATTTTGGATGATCAGCCCCAATAGAAGATGTGACATTTATCAATCTGTCCACTGAAGGGCATAAATTTAAAATCCAAAATCTAGAGTTGAGTTGTTTGTCAGTTAACGCTGGTCAATCGGAGTGTAAGCGACTTCATGACGACCATTGTAAACCTGGGTAGGACGGAAAATCCGGTTTTCTACCAGTTGTTCTTTCCAGTGTGCTAACCAACCTGCTACACGAGCGATCGCAAATACTGGTGTAAATAGGTCTGTAGGAATCCCCATTTTCCTATACACTAAACCGGAATAAAAGTCAACATTAGGATAAATCCCTCTGTCACCCAATCTTTCGGAAACTACCCTTTCCATTTCTACGGCAATTTCATAATATTCGTCATACCCGAATTTCTCAAACAACTGCTCTGCCAAGCTTTGTAAGATTGTAGCGCGGGGATCTTTGACTTTGTATACACGATGTCCAAAACCCATGATTTTGGCTTTGCGTCGGAGAAGATCATCCACATAAGGGACAACATTTTTTACAGAACCAATGCTTTCTAGCATCTGAATTACTTCTTCATTCGCTCCCCCATGCAATGGTCCGCCTAAAGTACCCACTGCACTAGCGACTACAGCATAGGGATCTGTTAAGGTAGAAGCTGTGACTCTAGCACTAAATGTAGAAGCATTCATTGTATGCTCAACATGGAGAATTAGGCAAACATCAAATATCTTGGCTGCTAAAGGATCGGGTTCTTTCTCATTTAGCATATACAGGAAGTTAGCCGCATAGTCTAAGTCATCCCTGGGTTTAACGGGGTCGTTACCTTCCCGCATTAACTGGAAGGCCGCTACCATTGTGGGAATAGTCGCTATTAACCGGACAGCGGAGTTACGAATATAGACCGGATTATGTAAGTCACGACGAGAATAGAATAAACCTAAAGCAGCAGCCGAAGCTTGAAGAGCATCCATAGGATGACCGCTTTCAGGAAAGCATTTCATCATGTCTCGAATACGGTACTTGATGCGTCTGTGGAAAAGAACTTCATGTTCAAATGCTTTTAGTTCTTCTTTCGTTGGTAACTCACCCCAGATTAAAAGATATGCAGTTTCTAGGAATGTACTTTTTTCCGCTAATTCCTCAATCCTAATACCACGATATTCTAGAATTCCTTTCTGCCCATCTACATGACTTATACTCGATTGGGCTGCGGGAATACCTTCTAAACCAGGCTTGTATTCGCATACCGTCATGGCAACACCATTTACTTTGTAAAATATCTGCTCACGTTAACTTACCAGAGACTATTTTCACTACAAGAGTTGCCGATATTACAACTATTCGATGCGTTTATATCGAATAACTCTTACAGCAGGTACTTGGGCGGTGTCAACCAGAACATTTGACTACGACCCAAGGGAGAACCGTCATCTGGTAGTTTTATTCCTATCATACCTGCTTTTTTGAGGATAATCCTCTCTTTTGCTTCTCCCCAAAGGAGAATTTCTGCCCAATGGCTTAAACTAGGCTCATGGCCTACTAATGCTAGTTTGGTTTTCTGGGGATAATTCCTGGGTTTAAGCCATTCTTGCCACCAATTTTGAATATTACCATCAAAGCTAAGATGATCTGATGTTTCTAACTGGGAACTCAGTCCAGCAGCAATGAGTATTTCTGCTGTTTGATAAGCGCGAACTAGGGGACTAGTGAGAATTAAATCAAAATTAAAACCGAGTTTGACTAATCTCTGGGCTATTTTCTCGGTTTTTTCTCTTCCTTCTGGGGTGAGTTGTCGTTTTTCGTCTTTTAGTCCTGGTTGATGTTCTTCGGCGATACCATGACGGATTAAGTATAGTTCCATGTTTTTAGTTGGGTGTTTTTATATTATTTTTTGTTTCGCGCAAAGACGCAAAGAAGCAAAGGCGCAAAGAAGAGGGTAAAAATCAGCGGTTTTGCAATTCAACCCAATCTACGATAGATCGCTGTTATCTGTAGAAATATTTTGTTCAGCCTCTGATTCAGCTTCATAAATCAGCGGATATAGTGAAAGTCTATCTCTCATATCTCTAGCTAATTGATCAAATGTTATGCAAATTACTTTGCGTGAGTCTACTAAAACTTTATTTAAACGCCATTTCAATCGAGTTTTGTCAACCTCCGAAAGAAAATCATCTCTACCTATAACAAGAATGCCGTAAAATTCTATATTCTCACTTCCAAAAATAGAACGAGCTAAAGAAGTATTTTTAAAATCATCAATTTTCCAAAACCAATCAATAATTTGACTAAATCCATGTTCAAATCTAGGTGACCAATCTGATGTACTTCTTCCTTTTTCTACAAATATACTATCTTCTGTAGCATCTTCAAATTCAATGAAACAGTAAGTATTATTTACAGAATCACCAATGGCTAAATCAGCACGGAAATCTCCAAAAAATGTAAATTCATGTTTAATTTGGTTGAATCTAATGATTTGAGGAACGTAAAAACCAATAAATGCAGACAAATGTAGTCTCTGTTTGAAGAAAGGAAGTATATCCTTACTTTCTTTTAATTCCTTATTATTGAGAAGTAAATTTTCAAATTCTTCAAGCTCAAATAAGCACTTTTTAATGTCTAAATTGAATGAGTCTAGTCCTTTCATGTTCTATGCCTCTTTCAATGAGCCATAGAATTTCTCCAAACGGTCATGATTAACTATATCAATGATCGTTACTTCGCTATCTTGAAATTTAAATATAATTCTATATTTTATCCCTGCTCGTGCAATGAAATAATTGGGAAGAGATTTCAGTTTATATGTTTGAGTTTGTGAACAAAAAGGAAATTCTTCCAAGCAATTTATTGCCCGTATAACTATTCCTTGATCTTTAGTTGGTAAAGCATCAAGTGCTATTTGTGCCTTATTAAGTAAAACTACTTGGTTGTTGTTTAACTGTTGGTTATTAGATTCAATACCTGAATTCATGACATGACAGAATTTTTCTAAATAATATCCACATTATACTACTATTGAGACTTTGATCACTTGTTAATTAGCGATAGCGAAGCACTGCTGCAAGCAGATCGCACTCATCACCATAAAAGTAACTCATCAGATGGTGGAAATATACCCTTAACTATCAGTTGACCTTCTGGGTGTAAAGAAACAATATGTCTGAAAATACCTGATGCTTGTTTTTCAAGCTGACCATATTGTGTGCCATCCTCCTTTATCTGAGCTAATAAGTAGTGATGACCTTGTTGGTAACAATAATGCTCATTTATCGGGATAGAAATATCACCATTCTGTAGAGTGAGTGGTATCGGTTTATCAGAAATCGTTCCAATAAAAATAGTTGTAGAAATAGGTGGACTACTTGGATTATAGAGTTTCAGCCATCGCTCACACTCAGAACTATCAATAAGGGATACACAATGATTTATAAATGTTGAACTTTCATGAGTATCTGTTACAACAGTTGGTTGATAAAAAACAACTAAACCAATAGGTGAATTCTGTCTTTCTTGAAAGTATTGTGTAGCCCATTCTTTGCATAATTTAATGGAAGCTGAACTTGGTATGTCAATAAATACCATTCTTGTTGTTAGTGGATCAATTATTGCAGCGTGTTTTGTGAAATTGGCATAGGCATCATCTAGCTTGTCATAAAGGTTTTTATATTCATTTTTGTGGTATGGAGAGCATACTAGAAATGTATATGATCGGTGTGTTTCACTAAACTGATAATTCTCAAACGGTAAATTCTGGATTTTAATAATCCAACAACTCTTTTCAACGTCTTCAAATGAATCCTCAGTTCCATTCTGAACAGAGTTCAGTATTTCTGGTAATATTTTTTTCAAAATTTCCCAGTCAGATTGAGTTGGATAGTTTTTTGCAAATACATAGAAACCAACTGCATTTAGTTGGTGTTCAGAAAGGGCTTTTACCAGTTGAGCCTCAACTATACTACATTGATGATTAAATTCTTGCTGGTGACTAGACATACCATAGCTTTTAACAGAAATCTGAATTGAGGCATTTCTTGGTAGAAAAACTGTCCCATCATAACCAGGGTTGGAATTAGCAGCAGGTTTTATAGAAACGCCTTCTCCATCAAACAAACTTAAAGCAAGTAACTCAAATAATGCTCCACGTCTATTATTTCTATCTTCTTTTTTAATGAGTTTTACCTGTTCAGATACCCAATTAGGAGCAACTGGTTTTAATATTTTAAGAGAATTTCCTAATAGTAGCAACTCACACGTAGAGAGCCAATCTTGTCTTTGCCACAATTGTTGAACTGGGTTACTATTTCCTGTATTTAACCACTCTTCACCAAATTCCGATACTAATATGGCAAGCATTTCATTCAATTTATTACTAGGAACTTCATGAATAGGATTTTGTCTACCAAGTAGGTAATTCATTTTTTATCAATCCTTTAAGAAAAATTTATTGGACACACATCGGTTTTTATTTAATTGATCACTAGATACAATGACAATTATTCCTCGCTATAAGGATACAATTCAAAATATTATCAACAGTAAAAAAAACAAATTTCTAGTTAATATTTTACCGCCAAAAAATTCATTCTCATGGGTTCAGCACTGCTAAACCCTAAATTAATCAAGTCTTTAAATCCGGTTTAAGACTAAATTGGATTATCTCTCGGATTTACCAATCTTAATAATTTCTGCTTGATTTGTGCGTCGAAAACTTCCCATTTCATTTTGGCATAAGCTGAATTTTCATTACTACCTGATAAAAAACCCATGGGAATTTCAAAGCCTCCCGCACCAGTTCTCCCCCCACCAAAAAATCTCCCGGCGCTATCTTGTCCAAAGGCTTCTTTGATAAATTCATCAGGATCTAGGGTCAGTTTTGTCGTCCGCAAAGAACCTATAATTACTTCTAGTTCGTCGTCTTCATCATGAACTATTCCATACACTACCGCAGTATGAACATTTTCTTCGGTAACTAGAAAATCAGCGGCTTGGGGAATTGCGTCCCGATCATCATACCGCAAGTAGCCAACACCAGCTATGGAAAAATTATTTTGAACAATCCGGTTTTTAAGCGATCGCTCAATCACATCCATTACACGCTTAGAACGATTTGCTTGTAAAATGGCATTTAGTAACTGAGCATCATAAAATCTGCTTAAATAACCAGCAGCCATAAAATCTTCTTCTTGGGCTTGCATTAACCTATTTGTATCTGATCTTAACCCGTGCATTAATGCTGTGGCGCATTTAATGTGCTGGTTAATACTATTGTCTAAGGTTAATAATCCTGATTGTAAGTATTGAGTAAAAATTGTCGCTGTAGCCCGCACGTAGGGACGAACATCCATAAATTCGGATTTGAGATCCCCCTGCAAGCTATGATGATCTACTAGCACTATTAAGGGAATTCCCGCTTGTTGAATTGCTGGTAATAATTGAGATGTAGTTCCCTGGTTGTCAATTAACACGAAACCGTGATAACATGACAAATCTTTATTTTTCAGGGTTTGCATTGTCCAGCGTTGAGCAGGTAAATTAGTTAACTTAACTAAAGCAATATTTTCTTGATGGCTTAATGTTCCTGCGTAAATAATATCACATTTGATATCATACTGTTGGGCAATTAATTGATATGACCAGGCACAAGAAAGAGCGTCAGGATCAGGAAAATCCTGTAAAACCACTAATTGACGTTCATGGCGGTGTCCTAGCAGGGTTTTTTGTAACTCTTCGGATTTCTGAGACGCTAAAGAACTGCCACGCTGGACTAAATAGATACCTCCATCACTATTAGCAGGTGATAAAGATGTCCGAGCTAAAGGTGGGGCTTCAATAATATCTTTCTCTGTTTCTACTTCCTCTGGATTTGGATCTTTAGCTAAAGATAAACTCTCGAATTGAGCAGCGGGATAATTCGCGTACATAAGGAACTGTATTTCTAAGCGTTGAGGGTGATTTTCTTTATCCATTTAGATATCATGCCAGAGATAATGCGCTACTAAAACTACATTAGAACCGGCTATTATCTAAAGTTCATTGTTGATACTGTTAATGACATTGTTTATTTCTGTGCTGAAAACCAATTAAGAAGTGCTTATAAATACCAAGAATCAAGCAAGTCTTGGCTTTTGGTATCTATTTCACTTCTTGATTTAGGAATCCGTCTCAGAGGGTGTTTGAAAGGTTTTTGAACTCTCCCTAACCCCCTCTATGAGAACAATAAAACTGTATTTTCTTGTTTCTTTTAGGAAACGGGGACTAAGGGAAGTAAAAATGTGATGAAAATTACGGGATACCACTTTTCAAACATCCTCTCAAGAAATATGTAAATTTTATGAAAATTTGGTGATTATCTTGAATATTGATTTGACTTGTGCTATTATCAATATTCTGTGTTCAAATTTGTTTTTCAGTTTTTGGGTAGCTTCTCTACTTGTAATTTTAACTTATCCGTTGAGAACAAAAGCTCTCTATATCCCTTTTTAAAGCATATAGCCCCAATTCTTGAAAAACAAGTAATTTCTGACGCTGCGGATATAAAAATATCAGCTTATGGTAATTTTACCCTAAGCTGGTTAGCACTAACCCAAAACTGGCAAAAATTCCACTTGTAGCCACTGTTTGAGAGTCAAACAATTATGTCCACAAGTGAATCTTGACCTGAGTTTTTGTAGTTGATTATATATAATGTCAAAGGCCTATTACGTATTTTTGCCACTCTTGGTGCAGTCCACTTTTCAGATGTTTTGTTACCTCAAAGTAAAGACTGCTATAAGGTTGGCGAGGTAAATGACGCAAAGGCATCCGTGCTTCTTGGGGTGTCCGACTGCCTTTTTTGACATTACAACACACACAAGCAGCAACGATGTTTTCCCAAGTGTCACCCCCCCCTCGTGATCTCGGTATCACATGATCAAGTGTCAACTTATCCCCTGTGTAACCACAGTATTGACAAGTATGTCCATCACGATGCAGGATATTCCGACGGGTCAAAGGAACTTCCATATAAGGAACACGGACATAGTGGCGCAACCGGATCACGGTTGGCTGCGGAAAGTCCGTGTAAAGGAACTTACCATTGTATTCTAAGCGTTCAGCTTTGCCTTTCATCAACAACACGGTGGCCCGTCGCCAACTGGTGATGTTGAGCGGTTCGTAAGAGGCGTTCAGGACTAAAACCTTCCCCATGAATCTGCGCTCAAGGTATTAGTTTTACATATACTAACACAAATACATTTTCTTGGGGATAGGAAAAGAATTTATACTTTTATTCTCAACTCAGATCCCCGACTTCTTCAAGCAGTAGGGGATCTTGTGGTCACTATTTTCTCAAATTAAAAAAAAATCGCAATAAAGAAGTATTTAGGGCTTGACATTTGATTTTAAATTTGTTATGATAAAGCTGATAAGGAAGAACTATCATAAAATAATATTGAAGAAAAATTGTTGAATATGCGGACACACTGATATTACTCACGCCACCGTCTTGTATAAATTACCGGATAAGAATTAAACTTTCTGATGAAATTGATTAGGACTGGCCGGGAATTTTGATATTTTCCCAAATTTGCCAAAAAAAATCGCAATAAAGAAGTATTTAGGGGTTGACATTTGATTTTAAATTTGTTATTATAAAACTGATAAGGAAGAACTATCATAAAATAATATTGAAGAAAAATTGTTGAATATGCGGACACACTAATATTACTCACGCCACCGTCTTGTATAAATTACCGGATAAAAGTTAAACTTCCTGATTAAATTGATATAGCTTCTAGGGGATGGGAGAAGCTTTTCGGTGGTGTGATAGGAGTGGAGTCTAATGTTAAATCGCAAACAAACCCCAATTTTTACTGATCATCAAGAACGTGATGCTTATGCTTGGTTTTCTCAGCGGGCTTGGGTAGAAATTGATTTGGGGGCTTTGTCTAATAATGTCAAGGAGTTGGTAAAGTTTTTATCTCCATGTACTCAACTAATGGCAGTTGTCAAAGCTGATGCCTATGGACATGGAGCAGTAGCAGTTGCTAAAACTGTATTAGAAGCGGGCGCTAGTTGGTTGGGTGTAGCGACTGTTCCCGAAGGTATTCAATTACGGGAAGATGGTATTCAAGCCCCAATTTTAATTTTAGGGGCAACTAACACACCAGAACAAATTCAGGCGATCGCTTGTTGGCAACTTCAGCCTACACTGTGTAGTCCTAAGCAAGCTTTAGAGTTTTCTAATGTATTAGAAAATATTAACTATAATTTACCCTTACCTGTACATATTAAACTGGATACAGGAATGTCTAGATTAGGCACGAATTGGCAAGAAGCAGCAGAGTTTATCCAGTTAGTGCAAGGATTACCCCATTTGCATATCGCTAGTATTTATTCTCATCTGGCAACAGCAGATAGTCCTGATACTAAGGTGATGACAGAACAGCATAGACGATTTGAAAAAGTAATAGCACTCATCAAAGCTAAAGGACTCAAAATTCCTACTTTACATTTAGCTAACTCAGCGGCTACTCTCACAGATGCGGGATTACACTATGATATGGTGCGCGTAGGTTTAGCAATTTATGGGCTGTATCCTGCTATTCACTTACAAAATCAAATCAAACTTAAACCTGTTTTACAAGTTAAAGCTAGAGTTACCCAAGTTAAAACTATAACTGCGGGGACTGGAGTTAGTTATGGTCATCATTTTATTGCATCTGAGGAAATGCGGCTGGCAGTGGTTGGTATTGGTTATGCTGATGGTGTACCCCGTAATCTTTCCAATAAGATGCAAGTATTAATCCGTGGACAGCGTGTACCCCAAATTGGCGCGATTACAATGGATCAAATGATGTTAGATGTAAGTTCTATACCTGATTTACAAGAGGGGGAAGTAGTTACATTGTTGGGAGAACAGGGAAAAGAGCAAATATCGGCTGATAATTGGGCAAATTGCCTAAATACTATTTCTTGGGAAATTCTCTGCGGCTTTAAGCATCGTTTACCTCGTGTAACTGTCATATAAATGGGAATATGGGCATAAATTTTTCACATAGCCCAATTCTGAATTTATTATGACTTACGGAAGTTCTGCAAGAAATTATACTTTTTGTAGTGCGGGCTTTAGCCCTAATTATCTGATTATGTTTCCGTAGCGTCTCGAAAACAGGACTAAAGTCCTGACTACAGCAATCCTGTTGATTTTAAAATTTAAATTTATTTAAAATTTAAATTTTTTACCTATTGTCATAAATAATTTGTTATGCTAGAATTATGAAATGTCAACGCGGATATGGCGAAATTGGCAGACGCGCTAGATTTAGGTTCTAGTTCCGAAAGGAGTGAAGGTTCAAGTCCTTTTATCCGCACTTTTGATTCCCTATCTTAGTCACTGCTTTATTAGTATTGGTTTTTCTACTATCTCATCCTACCTTTCTTACAGCCATTTTAATATTTCCGCATAAACGCATGAACATGAAACATATTAACGTATCGTAAGAAGTAAAAATACAGAAATTAGATTGTGGTATAAATAGATGAAAACTCCTGCAATGTAAACTAGTTTAACTGACTGTGAAATACTATCAACAACATCCTCATGCCTTTCCGGTTCAATATCTCCAGGACTTGTGGGGAGAAATCCAAGCTTGTCCCTATTTTGCTATTAATAACCTTAACCGGGATTTTGTGAATACTAAAGGCTTTTCTGTGGTGTTTCAGCGTCAGGGTTTAGCAGAAGTTATCCAAAAATTTCCCTATTTTAAGCCTTATTTAGATTTAGCACTTTTACCTAGTTGTAATGCTTTTTATCTGAATCCTTTACTACTTAAAGCGGGTTCTCGTGTTGACCCCCATATTGATCGATCTTTGCGCTCCTATTGTAAAACTGTTGAACCACCAGCATTTGTAAGCGTTCTTTATGTGCGTGTACCAGAGGATATGCAGGGAGGAGAATTGGTGCTAAAATCTCAAAAACGCCAAGTTGGACAAATTAAACCCCAAACCAATGCTTTAATTTATTTTCAGGGTGATTTAACTCATTCTGTGAATGCTGTTAAAACTGCGGGAAATCGCTTAAGTCTTGTTTGTGAACAGTATAGTTTAAATGAAGATGAACTTGAGGAAATACCATATTTTACCTTAGAATCGAGGGTTAATCAAGGGAATGGCAAAAAACAAAAGCATTATGGATTGAATTTTTAACCCCAACTTATTTAGAGAATGTTTGAAAAGTTTTCCACTAATTATGTTTTGCGTATTGGCATATTTGTGCCAATACGCAAAGGAAAAGAGATGTTTAATTGAGCAAGGCGTACTTTTCAAACAACCTCTTAGACAAAGCTGAAATAATAGCTTGTTAACGATATACTGGTGTTATCTTGAACTATCCCTGTCAAGTCTCCATTATTCTGATATATCCCTGTGTCAAGGGCAGAACTTCCCACACCAAAGGATGCATAAGAAAGATAATAAGAACTCGCACTGCCTTTAAGCTGGATATAGTCATTCTGACCATTATAGTCTCCTATTGTAGCATAACCAGATCCCTGATAAAAGTTTCCGGCTGATGTACCTAAAACAAATCTATCATAGCCACTACCACCAGTTACAGCAATTTGAGATCAAACCCGCCAGGTGCAGAAAGAGTACAAAAATTGCGCTATCATGATTGGGTCAAGTGGTTCTTTACCCGTGAAAACAAATGTCCGTCCTAAAGCAAAAAAATCAGACTGGGGTACAGCATTATTATTAATTTGTTCTGAGGGTGTGTAACCTGCGGAAATTATTCCTGGCAGCGGTGCTAGGCCAAAATATTTTTCTAATAACTATTAACTTAGCATTCATGACCAATGACCTATATAGTCTTAAAATATTCTTAATTTCCCCACACAGACTTTTTGTCTGTAACCTCCAAGTACCACACAGAAAAATATTATGGCTATAGGCTACGTCGCGCTTGTACTTCATGCACATCTACCCTTCGTTCGTCATCCGGGAAGTGACTACGTGCTAGAAGAGGAATGGCTTTATGAAGCGATTACAGAAACTTACATTCCCTTATTAAAAGTATTTGAAGGCTTAAAGCGAGATGGTGTTGATTTTAAACTCACCATGAGCATGACACCTCCCTTAGTGTCCATGCTTCGTGATCCTCTATTACAAGAACGCTATGATGCTCATCTAGCCCAACTAGAAGAGCTTGTAGAATTAGAAGCCGAGCGCAACATCCATAATGGTCATGTTCGTTATTTAGCGGAACATTATGCAACTGAGTTTAATGAAGCGCGGGAGTTATGGGAACGTTATCAAGGTGATTTAGTTACAGCATTTAAACAGTTCCAAGATAGTAATAACTTAGACATTATTACCTGTGGTGCTACCCATGGCTACTTACCATTAATGAAAATGTACCCCCAGGCTGTATGGGCGCAAATTCAGGTAGCTTGTGAACATTACGCGGAAACCTTCGGCCAAGCCCCCAAAGGGATTTGGTTGCCAGAATGTGCTTATTATGAGGGTGTAGAACGAATGCTGGCTGATGCTGGTTTACGTTATTTCCTCACAGATGGACATGGTATTTTATACGCTCGACCCCGCCCACGTTTTGGTAGTTATGCCCCAATTTTTACGGAGACTGGTGTAGCAGCTTTTGGTCGAGATCATGAGTCTTCTCAGCAAGTATGGTCTTCTGAGGTGGGTTATCCTGGTGCAGCAGAATACCGGGAATTTTATAAAGATTTGGGTTGGGAAGCTGAATATGAATATATTAAGCCCTATATTATGCCCAATGGACAGCGGAAAAATACAGGTATTAAGTATCATAAAATCACTGGTCGGGGCTTGGGTCTTGCGGATAAAGCCCTCTATGATCCTTACTGGGCAAAGGAAAAGGCCGCCGAACACGCCGCTAATTTCATGTATAATCGTGAGCAGCAAGCTAAGAGTTTACACGGTATGATGGGTCGGCCACCAATTATTGTTTCTCCCTATGACGCGGAGTTATTTGGTCACTGGTGGTATGAGGGTCCTTGGTTTATTGATTATCTGTTCCGTAAGTCATGGTATGATCAAAAAACTTATGAAATGACCCATTTGTCCGATTACTTACGTGCTAATCCTCAGCAGCAAGTATGTCGTCCTTCTCAGTCGAGTTGGGGCTTTAAGGGCTTTCATGAATATTGGTTAAATGATACTAATGCTTGGGTTTATCCACATTTACATAAAGCTGCGGAAAGGATGATTGAAATTTCCCAAATGGAAGCAGAAGATGAGTTACAATTAAAGGCACTTAACCAAGCTGCGCGAGAATTGTTACTAGCACAGTCTTCTGACTGGGCTTTTATTATGCGGACAGGAACAATGGTTCCCTATGCGGTGAGAAGAACTAGATCACATTTAATGCGCTTTAATAAATTGTATGCAGATGTGAAAGTGGGTAAAGTTGATAGTGGTTGGCTGGAAAAAGTTGAGTCTATAGATAATATTTTCCCCAATATTAACTATCGCGTTTATCGTCCTGTATTTTAATGGAGTCGTAGATCCTCGACTTTTTCTTCATGTCGGGTCTATGCCTAGAAAAGCAAAACCCCCAGTATTATAACTGGGGGTTATTTTTATACACATCTTGTCAAGCTGCCATTAAATACTATTGAGGTAAGTTACGGCTGTTGTAAGCATCTATGGCATAAGCTGGAGTGCGTTGGCTATAGTCTGTATCTAAGCCAGTAATAGATTTAGCTAAAGCTTCAAATTTATCAGAAGCCCAATTACGTTCGTGAATGGGCTTGCTTTGTTCACCCATGAAGTATGCTAAAGAACCAATAACAGAAGCTGCTACCCAACCAACAACCAATAGAGAGATTAAAATAGTCATTTGAGAACCTCGGTTTTTACTTTTTGTAACCTTATGTAAATAAATATAACAGATTATTAACAAAGCTTGCAAATTGTTTTTTGGTGTGCATACCCAGCAAAGAGGTGAGGAAATCCCCACTGTCATGACTCTGTAACAAAAAGCACTAAAATAAGACACTGTGATCAACAAAGAATGAATATAGCCTAAGCCTATTTGGGGATAAAACAGAATAAAGTGTAGCTTGGGTTTCACTTCGTTTAACCCAACAAATTCAAGTTTCTTTACCTCAACCCAACCGACAATATCAGCAAAATCATCAAACCTTGAAGAATCCAGGATGACAAATATTGAGTACAAAGAAATAGCATACTCACCATCTGCTATAATCAAAATATTGGCTAGAAGTCAGAATAACTAATAAATAATAATTAATAATTAATAAAAATGTAATATATCTAACCAATTAACTTCCTGACTCTAGCTATTTCTAATGCTTATCTTTTTGGTTTCTCTGCATACAGTTGAAACAACCACAAAAGACTCAGGAAGAAAAATCATGAACAAATCTTATGCCACAATTGATGGTAACGAAGCTGTTGCCCGTGTAGCCTACAAATTAAACGAAGTTATCGCTATTTATCCTATCACCCCATCTTCAAATATGGGTGAATGGGCTGATAGTTGGATGTCGGAAAATAAACCAAATCTTTGGGGTACAGTTCCCAGCGTCACCCAAATGCAAAGCGAAGGAGGGGCTGCTGCTGCTGTCCATGGGGCATTACAAACGGGGGCATTAAGTACAACTTTCACCGCTTCCCAGGGATTATTATTAA
The DNA here is from genome assembly GCF_000426905.1 of Dolichospermum circinale AWQC131C. Taxonomy (NCBI): domain Bacteria; kingdom Bacillati; phylum Cyanobacteriota; class Cyanophyceae; order Nostocales; family Aphanizomenonaceae; genus Dolichospermum; species Dolichospermum circinale. The sequence continues at coordinate 60,081 of NZ_KE384599.1, read as the reverse complement.
TGATTCCTAACTTGTACAAAATTGCCGGAGAATTAACTAGTTTTGTCCTTCATGTTTCTGCCCGTTCCTTAGCTACCCATGCGTTATCTATTTTCGGTGATCATAGTGATGTTATGGCTGCTAGGGCGACTGGTTTCGCTTTTTTGTGTTCGGCTTCTGTCCAGGAAAGTCATGATTTTGCCTTAATTTCTCATGCTGCAACTTTAGAAACAAGAGTACCATTTTTACACTTTTTTGATGGGTTTAGAACTTCCCATGAAGTGCAGAAAGTTGAGTTATTATCAGATGAAGATATTCAGGAATTTATACCTATAGAATTAATATCTAACCATCGTCAACGCTGCTTAACTCCAGATAAACCAGTATTACGAGGAACAGCCCAAAATCCCGATGTTTACTTTCAATCTCGTGAAGGTGCAAACCCTTATTATCATGTTTGTGCCGATATTGTTGAAAAGATCATGGATAAATTTGGCAAACGCACAGGTAGATATTACAAACTCTATGAATATCATGGTGTACCAGACGCAGAAAGAGTAATTGTGATCATGGGTTCTGGTTGTGAAACTGTCCATGAAACTGTAGATTATCTCAATAAAGTAGGGGAAAAAGTTGGAGTTATTAAAGTGCGACTTTTCCGCCCTTTTGATATTGCTAGATTTATAGAAGCATTACCCAATAGTGTCAAATCTATTGCAGTTTTGGATAGAACTAAAGAAGCCGGCAGTGCAGGAGAACCATTATATTTAGATGTGGTGACAGCTATTTATGAAGGCTGGAAAAAAACCACATTTCCAAAAATTGTTGGGGGCAGATATGGACTTTCTTCTAAAGAATTTACTCCCGCAATGGTCAAGAGTGTTTTTGATAATCTTAGCCAAATTAAACCCAAAAATCATTTTACAATTGGGATTAATGATGATGTTAGTTTCACCTCTTTAAATTTTGATGCCAATTTCTCTACAGAACCGGATCATGTAGTTCGGTCAATGTTCTATGGTTTGGGTTCAGATGGTACGGTGGGTGCAAATAAGAACTCCATCAAAATCATCGGTGAAGGCACAGAAAATAACGCCCAAGGTTACTTTGTTTATGATTCCAAAAAATCCGGTTCAATGACAGTTTCTCACCTGCGGTTTGGACCTGAAAAAATTCGTTCAACCTACCTCATAGACAAGGCTAATTTTATCGGTTGTCACCATTGGGGATTTGTGGAAAGTATTGATATTTTAAAAGCTGCTGCACCAGGGGCGATTTTATTGTTAAATAGTCCTTATGATGCGGATACAGTTTGGGAAAATCTCCCCTTAAAAGTAAAACAGCAAATTCTCGCCAAAAATCTCAAAGTTTACACTATTAATGCCAGTCAAGTGGCGAAAAATAGTGGTATGGGGCATAGAATTAACACTATTATGCAGGTCTGTTTCTTTGCTTTGGCGGGAGTATTGCCAGAAAAAGAAGCAATTGCTAAAATCAAACAAGCCATAGAGAAAACTTATGGCAAAAAAGGTGTGGAAGTTGTCCAGAAGAATTTAAAAGCTGTAGACAACACCCTAGAAAATCTCCATGAAATCGAAATTCCTCTCGTACAAATAGGTAATAAAGAAAATTGCCAATTAGCAATTACCAAACCCAAATTTGTCGAGAATGTTCTCAGTAAAATTATGGTCTGGGAAGGTGATGATTTACCTGTGAGTGCTTTACCCGCTGACGGAACTTTTCCCAGTGGGACTGCAAAATGGGAAAAACGCAACGTGGCGGCAGAAATACCAGTTTGGGATAGTGATGTCTGCGTTCAGTGTGGTAAATGTGTGATGGTTTGTCCCCACGCGGCTATTCGCGCTAAAGCCTATCCAGCTAATGAATTAGTCAACGCACCGACAACTTTTAAATCAACTAACGCCAAAGATAAGAGTTTTGCTAACCAGAAATTCACCATTCAGGTAGCCCCAGAAGACTGTACAGGCTGCGAAATTTGTGTTAGCGTGTGTCCTGCTAAAAACAAAGCCGAACCCACCCACAAGGCGATTAACATGAGTCCACAATTACCCTTGCGGGAACAAGAACGAGAAAATTGGCATTTCTTTTTGAGTTTACCAAATCCTGACCGGAAAACTTTGAAAGTAAACCAAATTCGACAACAACAATTACAAGAACCATTGTTTGAGTTTTCTGGTGCTTGTGCTGGTTGTGGAGAAACCCCCTACCTTAAATTATTAACACAATTATTTGGCGATCGCTCACTCATTGCCAACGCCACCGGTTGTTCTTCCATTTATGGGGGAAATTTACCCACAACTCCCTGGAGTCAAAATGATCAAGGAAGAGGTCCGGCTTGGTCTAATAGTTTATTTGAAGATAACGCCGAATTTGGTTTTGGTTATCGTTTATCCATAGACAAACAAGCAGAATTTGCAGCAGAATTATTATCACAATTAAGTAATGAAATTGGCGATAATTTAGTTAATGCCATTCTCAAAGCCGAACAAAAAACCGAAGCTGATATTTGGGAGCAGCGGGAAAGAATTGTCATCCTCAAACACAAATTAGATCAAATATTGGACAATGTAGAGACATTCCATGGAACGTCTCTACAAAAGACAAAAATCCAAAATCTCCAATCCCTCGCTGATTATTTAGTGAAGAAAAGTGTGTGGATAGTTGGAGGTGATGGTTGGGCTTATGATATAGATTTCGGGGGAATTGATCATATAATTTCCACAGGTCGCAATCTGAATATTTTGGTCATGGATACAGAAGTTTATTCTAATACCGGAGGACAATCTTCTAAAGCTACACCAAAAGCCGCAGTAGCTAAATATGCGACTGGAGGTAAACCTGCACCCAAGAAAGATTTAGGTTTAATGGCCATGACTTATGGTAATGTTTATGTTGCCAGCGTCGCTTTAGGTGCGCGAGATGAACATACATTAAAAGCATTTTTAGAAGCGGAAGCTTTTGATGGTCCATCAATCATTATTGCTTACAGTCATTGTATTGCTCACGGTATTGATATGACCACAGGTTTACATCAGCAAAAGGCGTTAGTAGACTCAGGAAGATGGTTGTTATATCGCTATAATCCGGCATTACAAGAACAGGGTAAAAATCCCCTACAATTGGATATGAAAGCACCTTCTGAATCGGTGGAAAAATCCATGTATCAGGAGAACCGCTTTAAAATGTTGACGAAAAGTAAACCGGAGGTGGCGAAATTGTTGCTAGAACAAGCGCAAGCAGAAGTTAATGCTAGATGGGAAATGTATCAATATTTAGCGAATAGGTAATTGGTAATTGGTAATGGGTAATTGGTAATTGGTAATGGGTAATTGGTTTTTACCTGTTACCTATTATCAAATAATCAATCACAAATTTTCATTCTCGCCAATTATCTATGACTAAAGGATAACCTAATGCTTGAATTTTCTGATAATGCTTAGTATTACCTGTGACTAAAATTAAATTGTTTTGGATAGCGATAGAAGCTATTAATACATCTGCTAATCCTATTGGTTGTCCAGTGCTTTCTAAATCAGCATGAATCAATCCTGAAATTTCTGCACTTTTTTGGTCTAAATGTAGGATTTCGATTTGAGATAAATCTGCTAAAAATTTTTGAATGCGATCATGACGATTTAATTTTCTCCATCCCTTAACAATTTCGGAAACAGTAATTACAGAAATTGTATAATGTTTCCATATTGCTCTATATGCAATAGCATTGGCATTTATTTTAGGATTTTTACCTTTACGGATTTCTGAAGTAATATCTGTATCAATTAAAGATTTTCTCACAACTCAATTATTTTTGATTAACTTCTATGGTGTAAAATATCTTCAACCATTTTATCTACTAATTCAGCATCATTAGACCATTCACCAATAAATGAATTATTGATAATTTCTGGTTTGGTTAATTGCTCAATCATTGCTTTGATTAAGTCGGCAACTTCACAATGATGTGTTTGTGTCAATTGTTCTATTTTCTCAAAAGTTTCTTGATCAAGTTCAATTTCTATTTTTTTCATGATTCAGTTATTTTTATTTGATATATTTATTATATTATAGCAAAGTTTTTTAAATCAACATCTAAATCAGCTTCATTATTCATTATAATGAATATTAATATTTCTCATAGCTAATTCATTTTGAAATTGTAGTAAAGGCATTTTAGCCAGTTGAGATGCTTTACGGATACTAATTTTTTTCCTTTCAAATAATAAGATAATCAATTCTAAAACTAATTCTTTTTCTGATAATCCACTGGCTTGGACAATATCTTCGGAAATGACTAAGCTCATTGTGATCCTCCTGTTAACACAGATTAGAAGGATTATAACACATAGGTAGATATTTGTTGTTTTCTGGCATAAATTTGAGAACGGGCAATTTTAACTTCTTCCGTAATTTCCTCTAAGGGTACAAGCAGTAACAATCGAACGCAGATGGACGCAGATAATTTTGTACTTCATTTGATAGATCATATCCTCTAATGTGACACATCGTCCGTAGACTGATCGTCCATAAAGACTCATAATCAGTACATGAATGAATCAAAACAAAAAATTCTTGATGCTTTAGGTTATCTGGTCAGACAACGTAGAACGGAGTTAGGAATTTCACAAGAGGAGTTAGGACTACGCGCTAACTTAGACCGCACATACATTTCTGGTGTGGAACGAGGAAATGATTCAGCATTTATGTAACATATTTCAGAAAAATTTATCTGTTGAGGAGTTTAATCTTATGGAAGATCAAGACTTAAAAAAACGTTGTAGCGGTATTTTATCTGTGGAAATGCTGTCAGGATTGTTAGATGATTTAACTTCTGAACAAATAGCTATTTTTGACGAAGCAGTTAAAAGGAAATAAAAAATGACTTATTTATTAG